>PKWT01000044.1 GCA_003132125.1 Micrococcales bacterium
TATGTCCAACGTCCGAACATGCCGCGTTGAGCGTGACCGTCCCGAGATCCAGATCAGCTTCTGCGGTACACCAGATCCTCGCCGAGGTGACGGTTTAGCATTACTGTTATTACCCTTCCTCGGGGACCAGCGGAAACGGACGAACATGCACTCCCAGAAGGCGAAGAACACGCGGAACTGGCTGTTCGCCGCACTGCGAGCTGCCGCTGGGTGGGTCGGAGCTCTTGTGGCCGACCGTCCTGCATCGAAGAAACCCCCACCCGGAAACTGGATCCCGAACAGCGACGGTGAAGGTGGACAGGTCATCTCGAGTGGCAACCCGGGCGGCAACTGACCCTCGCGGTTTGCGGTGCCCGCCATCCGCTTCTACCGCAGACAGGGCGCGTTTGCGTCGCAGTTGCACCCGTTGACTGACCTCACGACATCAGACCGATGGCGCGCGTCGCGGCGTCCAACTGGGGCTGCGCGAATGCGATAGCCCGGTCGCGGCCGGCTGCAAGGAGTTTGTCGACGCTGCCCGGGTCTGCCGCGAGCTCGGCATACCTGGACTGCACCGGTTCCAGCAGAGCCACGACGGCATCGGCTGTGTCTGCCTTCAGGTCCCCGTATGACGTGTAGCGTGCGGCCACCTCGACAGGTGGTGTGCTGGTGCAGGCGCCGAGAATCTCCAGCAGGTTCGTGACGCCGGGCTTGGCCACAGCATCGTGACGCACCGTGGCGTCGGAATCCGTGACGGCCCGCATCACCTTACGGCGCAGCACATCCGGGCTGTCGAGGATGCGCAGCACCCCGCCTGCTTCGTCGGGGTCGGACTTGCTCATCTTGGCCGTAGGGGTCAGCAGGTCGCGCACGCGGCCGGCGGTCGTGGCACGGTGGAGCTCGGGTACGACAAACGTGCAGCCGTAGGTGCGGTTGAACCGGATCGCCAGGTCACGCGCCAGTTCCACGTGCTGGTCCTGGTCGCCGCCAACCGGGACCCGGTGGGCGCCGTACAGCAGGATGTCGGCGGCCATGAGGCACGGGTAGGTGAAGAGCGACCCCCGGGTCATCGGCTTGCCCCGTCCTTTCTCTTTGTACTGCACCATGCGGGAGAGCTCGCCGACGTACGCCGTGCACTCCAGCAGGTAGGCCAGCTGGGCGTGGGCAGGCACGGCCGACTGGATGAACACCGACTCGCCCGGCAGGCCAGCGGCCAGCAGCAGCAGCGCTGTCTCGCGAGTCAGGTCAGCGAGCCGTCTCGGGTCGTGCAGAGTCGTCATGGCGTGCAGGTCGGCCACAAAGTAGAACCCGGGCTCGTCGGTCGGTTCGGCGAAGCGGCGCAGTGCCCCGAGATAGTTGCCCAGGGTCAGATGGCCAGATGGTGTGATGCCGGAGACGGCGGTCATGGACATGCCTTTCGATGAAGGCCTCGCCGTAACCGCCTGACCCCCAACGAAAGAGGCCGCCTCGACGAGGCGGCCTTGGGTTGCGTGCGCAACAGGAGGGACCGCCGGTCAGGCGGGCCACGACTGGATGCTCACGGTGTTGGTCACAGAGGAAACATAGCGCACGCCCACACCACGGCGCCTTCCGGTAGACGTCCCTTGCATACGCCCGGAGGCCCCGCTCTGCGTCGTCTGAACGCACTGTCATGCCGCGATGCGTGCGGCCGGTGTCAAGCATCTACTGATACACGACTGTCAAGCATCAACCGAGACAGGACAGTTGCCTTGACGGTGCNNCCGTCCTCGGCCACCCAACAAAGCGGCTTGGGACGAGGGGAGGGGTTGGCGCTGCCACATTGCGCACGGCCCCCAGACCCTCGACTCTCACGACGCACCGGACTAGAACCCGCACGGTCTCCATGGCCACGCAGAACTGGAGTGCACTGCTCGCCTTTACAGATGCTGGGCTACAACCAGCCGTGAGACTTCCACGTTCACGGTGTCACCGAGGTGCAGCTAGAAGCCGCCGCCGGGGAGAGTCGCAGCGACAACCGCCACAAGTCCAAGTCCCCCAGCACATGCGGCCGAAACAAGGAGGGACAGCGAGAGATCCCGCCGGACAAGGACAACGGAAGCGTCCAGTCCGCGTTACCGCCGGGAGCCGATCAGCCGGGGCCTCCGTCGTCCTGGTCGGCCAAGGCGGCGAGCACGCGCCTCAGGTCAGCGGTGAAGCCAGGCAGCTGCTCCTGCGCCGTCGCGTGGACGACGTCCAGGTCGATGGACCAGTAGCCGTGCACGATCCGGTTTCGCAAACGGGCCGGCTGGCGCCAGGCAACGTCAGCGAACTCTTGCTTCAGCTCAGCCGACAACTGGGCGGCGGCCTCCCCGAGGACGGCGAAGTTCCAAAGCAGCGCGTCGCGCCGGATCCGATCCGCAGCCAGGTCCTCGACCGCGACACCCTCGACCAACTCCACGGCCTGGACAGCCGCGACGATCATCTCCTCCAGGAGCAGGACGTCACGCCGCATACAGGGGCTGAGCCTCCGCTAGTACGGCCGCGCGCAGACGCTCGTGCAGCGCCGCCCGCGACACTAGGTCGACCGGCCGCCCGAACAGCTCCGACAACTCGTCTGACAGGTCCTCAATCTCCCAGCCGAGCCGCCGACCGGGCTGTAGCTCGTAGAGGACGTCCACGTCACTCGACGGGTCGGCCGTCCCCCGGGCCACCGAACCGAAGATCATCAGTCGGGCGATGCCATAACGCGCGCAGACGGCAGCCAGCCGCACCTCGTCTACCGTCACACCTGCCACGATCACTCTCCAAGGCTAGCCCCCGCTCGCACCCGACGGCCCGACCGCCGAGCCGGCGCGTGCAACGGGGTCGCAACAGTCTGCGGACAAGAGGGTTCACCAAGGTCACCGATCGTGCGTGCCCGGCCGCAGTTGTCCGTCACGGTTGGCCCTTTGCAGCGCCCTTGTGGTCAAGTGGTGGTGAACTGTGGAACGAGTGCCATATCGGAGCAGGTCAGAGCGGTGCGTGGTGCGCTCTTGAAAACCGCTGTGGG
>PKWT01000093.1 GCA_003132125.1 Micrococcales bacterium
GCGGACGACCGGATCTGACGAGCGGATGTTCCCGGTCGATGTGCTGGGGGTGCGCGGTTCGGCACCTCCGGACCAAGGACCCATGCAAGTGCGACGCTGCGACGAGGCGCCACCGCCCCAGTGGGGTTGGGGAGCCGGTCAAGTTCCAGGTCGCCGGTGAAGCGGGTCAAGCTTCAGCGCCCTTGAACGAGCGCCCCCGCGCCTCGCCCGAAGATGCGAACGTGAATCCCGTGGAGAGCCACTCGGTGGAGTGCAGCGAATGCGGCGGGGACGTTGGCGACCTCGAGGCGGCCAACATGGTCACGCTACTCTCCGTGGAGGCACGCACCCACAAGGTCGGCCAGTCTCCATAGCAGCGGTGTCATCGCTCATCGGTGAAGTGAATGTCGGCTACTCCGACCAAGCAACGTGGGGCCGCCAGTGGTACGACCTCCAAGCTGCATACGAGACGATCCAGCGGTATTGCGCCGGTGGGTCGTCGATCGACAACCAAGTAGCTCGCCGGATGGTCCTTACTGGATGTTCGGCAGCGTGATCGCTGGCCGAGCACGTCACGAATGCGAAGGCGGGCAAGTCGTACCGCGGCAACGACGCGGATCTCAAAGACGCGCGCTCCAAGAGCGCGTCGTCGGCGTTGCCCCGGTGCCAGGCTGCCGGCTCGGGGGAGCAGTCCCACGTCAGGTGCTGGTGCCCGTCTACGAGGCCCGGCGGCACGGTGACGTCTCCGAGGTTCTCGACCGTCACGTCCTGCGGGTGCACGCGTGGCGGGACGGCACCTTCCAGCGCCCAGCGGCAGTGGGCCGGCTGAGCGCCGCCGCCCTCAGGAGGTGGGTGCGGGCGGCTGGAGGGCGGGCTTCGTCGTCGTGGTCGGCTCGATCCCGAGGAGGGCGAGCTGGCCGAGACGCGAGGCGTCCGTGACGTCGTTGAGGACGCGGAGGGTGTACTGCGGCGCGTGGAAGCCGCGCGAGTTCTCCGAGACGACGTAGTCCATGAAGAACTGCCCCTTGCGCTGGTAGGCCTGCGCCTTCGCGATCCGGTCGGCGGGCGTGCCGGAGGTGGTCGCCTTCTGGATGTCGGTGATGAGGGCCGTCAGGGCGTCGAAGGACACGTTCTTGGCGTGCTCGTAGCGGTCGTGGATTGTGGTGACCCGCTCTCTCATGTCCGCCTCCGTGGTGTGGTGGCAGGTCAGGCACGACTGGTTGATCGTCACGTCGCTTGTCATGGGGCTGCGGACCTGGTGGTCCGTGATCTTCATCGCGCCCTCACGCTTGTATGACATGTGGCAGTCGGCGCAGGTGACGCCGGCCTTGGCGTGGACGCCCTGGCTGTAGGTCTCGAAGTCCGGGTGCTGGGCCTTGATGACGCGGGCACCGGTCAGTTTGTGGGTGAAGTCGGTCCAGCCGACCTTGTCGTAGTAGGCGAGCGCGTCGTCGACGGTCAAGCCCCTCTCCCACGGGAACGTCAGGGTCTTCTCCTGGCCCTTGAAGTAGTACTCGACGTGGCACTGCGCGCACACGAAGCTGCGCATCTCCTGGACGGTGGCCTGCTTGTTGACGTCGTAGTTCTTGATCCCCTGTGTGGCCTTGTACTCCGCGATGCCGGCGATGAACGCCGGGCGGGTGACCCGGAGCGCCATCGACTTGGGGTCGTGGCAGTCGATGCACCCGACCGGGTGCGTGGCAAGGGTGGTGGCCTCCTTGAACGGCATCTTGTTCATCGCCGCCCAGCCGGCCGCCTGGTCACCGTTGCCGAGCTTCGTCGTGATCTCCGGCAGGGATGCGTGGCAGTTGAGGCACGCTCCCGGCTGCGGGCGCTCGAGGGTGCGCCGGGTGTAGCGCTGGTCGATGAGCATGTAGTAGTGGCCGCGCGGCTCTCGGTAGTCGATCGAGAAGGCGTAGCCCTGCCACATCGTCACGAGGCGGGGGTCCTTCTCGAGCTTCTGCTGCGAGACGGTCGTCCGCGGGTCCTGCGCCGTCGGGGTGTGCGCGACCTGGTCCCCCGGCTCCATCTGCTCGGTGGCCTTCCAGCCCTCGTACTCAGGGGGGAAGTTGCGCCCCCACACGGACGGGTCGAAGGTCGTCTCGCTGAGGTCGGCGACCTTGACGAAGGTGCTCTGGTCCTCGGCCTTGCGCTGGACGATGCTGACCAGGAGCGTGGCGATGACGAAGGTCACGAGCGCCCCACCGACGAGGAACGCCCACACCAGGCCTCGCCTCCGCCACCGGGGGCGGAGGGTGACTTCCGCTCCGTGGGTGCTTTCGTGGGTGCTTCCTTGGGTGCCCGGTTCGTTGTCGCGCATGGCGCCACTACCTCTCGTGACCAACTTCGTTGTGACATTTCAGGCACGAGACTCCTTGGCCTTGTGGCCGGCCCAGCTCGATCCTGCTGACGAACTCCTTGTGGCAATACAGGCAGGCTTCCTCGACGACCTCGCGGTTCTTCTCGCGGATCTTGATGTTCTGCGGGTAGGTGCCCAGGGTGAACTTGAGCGAGTGCCAGAAGCCGTTGTCGGCCTCGTCGAGGGCCCACGCCACGGGGTCGTCGTGGGGCGCATGGCAGTCGACCGCCATTACCGCCGCCGGTCCCAGCGCGGCCTGGATTTTGGCGTACTGCTTGTTCATCGAGTGACACTGGCTGCACGTCTGGGGATCCTTGCCGAAGTAGGCGGACCCGTTGGCATATCCGAACGTGAAGACCGCCAGCCCGACAAGGACGCCCCCGAGGATGCCGACGATCGGCCAGAACCAGGCCCTGGCGCGCTCGACGACGCCGTTCCGTGCCCTCGGATGCGTGGCCATGATCCCCTCCTCCTGACCTCGATAGTAGGCCGTTGGGCTCACCCCGCCACAAGACAAGCAGCCTCACAGAAGCGTGAATCAGATCACCTGCCAAGCGAATTCGCGCATTTCTCGCGGAATCGATCAACTCGCCCGCAGATGGTCTGATCGGCGAGGTGTTGGACCGGTCAGGGTGCGGGCCGGAGTGGTTATAGCGTTGTGGTCATGGATGTCGAGGCCGTCGCCGGGTCCTCGACCGAATCGGTGGTTGACGCCACACAGGACTCCGGGTGCCGTCCGTGCACCAGCCCGACAGCGGCCAAAGCGCAGATGGTTGTCAGGCGCCCTGGGCCTTCCGCGTGCTGGTCCTGGCATCGACCCGGACCCGAGTTGGCGGCTCTGGGCCATACCCGGTCGTCACCGTGGGCAAGGTCCCGCCGATCGTTCGCCAATCCCTCTTGGCTGGCGTGACCCCGCAGGCCGCACGCCACAGGCTCGGCTTGCCGTGCACCATGGGGATCTACCTCAAGACCGGCGCGGACGCCTACACCGCGTATGGCCCCAGTGGCGGTCCATGACGCCAGAACTCGCCCTCATCCGCCGCGATCCGCGCGGGCGCGGACCTGCGTCTAACCGCCGCAAAAGGGGTAGAAGGCGCTGTTTGCGTTTGTGCGCTCATGCTTATCCGGTTGCCTCCGCTGTCCTCCCGAGTGGTGTGCGGAGGCAGCGGCCCGGGCGCTCTAGCTGTACTCGGCCGTCAGGTTGGTGACAGTCGGCTGGTCGGGGGAAGTCCTCCGAGTGCGGTGTGGCGTCGTCGAGTGTTGTAGTACTCGATCCATGGCGCAAGTGCTGCTGCTCGTTGGGCGTTGCTGGTGAAGACCTGTCGGTAGGCCCACTCGGTTTGCAGGGTGCGGTTGAGCCGTTCCACTTTGCCGTTCTGCCAGGGGCAGTGGGGCTTGATGAACATGTGCGTCGCGCCCAGGGTGGCGATCGCGGCGGCCATGTCGTGGGAGTGGCGGTAGCTCCAGTGGTTGTCGGTCATGACCCGTTCGATCCGGGTGATGCCGTGGGCGGCGAAGTAGTCGGCGGCACGTAGCAGGAATGCCGCGCAGGTGGTTCCTTTCTCGTTGGGCAGGATCTCGGAGTAGGCGAACCGGCAGTGGTCGTCGATCAGGGAGTGGACGTAGTCGTAGCCGATCCGGGCGCGTTTCTTGGCGCCGGTGGATCCCATCTTGCGGCCGTGGGCTTTCCAGCCGCCACCGTCGGGGATCTTGCCGATCTTCTTGACGTCCATGTGGACCAGCTCGCCGGGGTGGTCTTTCTCGTACCGGACCGAGGTTGCTTTGGAGGAGCGGATCAGCGCACCAGTCAGTGGGTCGCACTCGCGCAGGTAGGGCACCTGGTGGCGGCGCAGGACCCGTCCCACGGTGCGGGCCGGGACACCCAGCTCGGGACCGAGCCAGTCCTGGCCGCGGCGGTGTTCGCGCCGGGCGGCAACAACCTGATCTTCGACCATCGCGGCGGTCCGGTTCGGATGGTGGTGTGGCCGGCAGGACCGGTCCACCAGTCCGGCCGGGCCCTCGGCGTCGAACCGGGCGACCCAGCGGTGGGCGCACTGCCGGGAGATCCCCATTGCTTTGGCTGCGTGGGCGATGGCCCAGCCCTGTTCGCGGACACGCGCGACCAACAGTTGTCGGCCATGAACATTCAAACGAGCGTTACGGTGAGACACGAAGACCTCCTGGTCGGTAGAAGACGAGACATCTCCCACCGCACCCGGAGGTCTTCCCTACGTCAAGAACCCGACCGGCGTGTCACCAACGTCGTGGCTGAGTACACCTAGCCCGCCAGCGGGTCAAGGCCGAGCGACAGGCGATCCGGGACTCGGGCCGTCACGTGCAGTTGCTCGAGCTGCCACGCAGGCCCACTCAGCGACAGGTTCAGCTGGTCGAAGTGGAGCGGCGGTACTGGGAGCTGATGCGGGCGGGGGTCTCAAACGCCGCTGCGAGCAGGCTGCTGGGCATGC
>PKWT01000147.1 GCA_003132125.1 Micrococcales bacterium
GCCGCGGCGGGCAGCCGGGCAGATAGACGTCGACGGGGATGATGTGGTCGACCCCTTGCACGATGGCGTAGTTGTTGAACATGCCGCCCGAGCTGGCGCAGACGCCCATCGAGATGACCCACTTGGGCTCTGGCATCTGGTCGTAGACCTGGCGCACGACAGGCGCCATCTTCTGGCTGACGCGACCGGCCACGATCATCAGGTCTGCCTGTCGGGGGGTCGCGCTGAAGCGTTCCATGCCGAACCGGGCGATGTCGTAGTCGGGCGTACCGACCGCCATCATCTCGATGGCGCAGCAGGCCAGGCCGAACGTCGCCGGCCAGACCGAGCTCTTGCGCATGTAGCCCGCCAGCTGCTCGACCGTGGTCAGCAAAAAGCCAGCAGGAATCTTCTCTTCGATACCCATTAGTCAGTCCCCACTCAGTCCCACTCGAGCCCGCCACGACGCCACACATAGGCGTACGCGACGAACACCGTGATGATGAACAGCACCATCTCGACCAGAGCGACCAGCCCCAGCCCCGCGAAGTGCACCGCGAACGGGTACAGGAAGACGCTTTCGATGTCGAAGATGATGAAGAGCATTGCGGTCAGGTAGTACTTGATCGGCACCTTGCCACCGCCGAGAGCCTGCGGGGTGGGCTCGATGCCGCACTCGTAGGCGTCGAGCTTGGCGCGGTTGTAGCGCTTGGGCCCGACGACCGCGCCGGCCACGACGGACAGGACGGCAAAGCCGCCGCCGATCGCGGCCAGGAACAACAGCGGAACGTACTGGTTGGTCATCGGGGCGCGCTCCCCTTTCGGTTGCTGGGCTGGCTGGTTTGCGGCACCAGCCTAGAGGCGGTGCGCGGCCTCATGCCGAGGGGGCCATCTTGGACAACGCGTTGATCAGCCGATCGCTGGCGTCGCCACCGTGCGGCTCGGCCAGATTGGCCATGATCTTGAGAAGGAACCTCATCATCGTGGTGCGTGGCAGGCCGTACTTCACGGCCAGCCGCATGATCTCGGGGTTCCCGATCATCTTGGCGAAGCCACGGCCGAGCGTGTAGTAGCCACCGAGCGCGTCCTTCATCACCCTGGGGTAGGACTGCAGGACCTTCTCGCGTCCGGCGTCGGTCTGCCGGGCGAACGCCTGGGCGATGACCTCGGAGGCCAGCCGACCCGACTCCATCGCGTAGGCGATGCCCTCACCGTTGAACGGGTTGACCATGCCGCCGGCGTCGCCGACCAGGAGCAGACCCTTGTCGTAGTGCGGTTGCCGGTTGAAACCCATCGGCAGCACCGCGCCGCGGACCGGGCTGGTCATCGTCTCCTCGTTGAACGTCCACTCCGGCGGCAGCGTGTCGACCCAGCGCTTGAGGATGTCCTTGTAGTCGACGTTGCCGAAGGCAGCTGAGGTGTTGAGGATGCCCAGGCCCACGTTGGAGGTGCCATCACCGACGCCGAAGATCCAGCCGTAGCCGGGCAGCAGCTTCTTCTGGCCGTCGTCGCCTTTTGACCACAGCTCGAGCCACGACTCGAGATAGTCATCGTCGTGGCGCGGGCTCGTGTAGTAAGTACGGACGGCGACGCCGAGTGGGCGGTCGTCGCGCCTGGGCCGGTTCATCGACATGCTCAGGCGGCTCGAGTTGCCGTCGGCGGCGACCACGAGCGGGGCGTAGTAGGTGAGCTCATCACCGGTCGGCCGGCCTTCGACATCCATCGCCTTGGCCCGGACGCCGATGATGGAGCCGGTGCGATCGTCCACAACCGGCCCCGTCACGTTCGTGGCCTCAAGCAGTCGTGCACCGTGCTTGACCGCGTGCTTGGCCAGGATGTCGTCGAAGTCTTTCCGGGTGCGGACCAGGCCGTATGGCGGGAAGCTTGCCAGGTCCGGCCACGGCAGCTGAAGCCGGACGCCGCCGCCGACGATGCGCAGGCCGTGGTTCTTGATCCAGCCGTCTTCTTCAGGAGTGGGGATGCCGAGGGTGATGAGCTCGCGCACCGCCCGCGGGGTCAAACCGTCGCCACAGACCTTTTCGCGCGGGAAGGTGGCCTTCTCCAGCAGCAGGACGTCGAGCCCGGCCATCGCCAGGTAGGCGGCTGTGGACGACCCGGCGGGGCCAGCGCCGACGATGATCACGTCGGCAGACTGCACCCGCTCACCCGATGGCGTGGTCGAGGGGGCGCTGCTGGTGATGATGCTGGTACTCACGGGGGCCTCACCGTAGTGATTGCGGCGGAGCTGACAATGGGCTGGCAGCGCTTGTGAAAAACTTCACGAACGAGATGAAACCCTACGTCCTGATCGTGCTCCTGTTGTTCCCATCGTACTTAGTCAAGCCTAAGCCGGCTTGGTGGCCCTGTGCAGGGCGACGATGCCGCCGGACAGGTTGCGCCAGGCCACGTCCTGCCATCCCGCCGCGGCGATCAGACGCGCCATACCTGCCTGGTCCGGCCATGCCTGGATCGACTCCGCCAGGTAGACGTAGGAGTCGGGGTTGGAGCTGACCTTGCGGGCGATCGACGGCAGCGCGCCCATCAGATACCTGGAGTAGACCGTTCGGAAGACCTTGATGCTGGGGTGGCTGAACTCGCAGATGACCAGCGATCCCCCCGGTTTGGTGACGCGCAGGAACTCCTCGAGCGCCACACTGGTCCCCACGACGTTGCGCAGGCCGAACGACATCGTGACCGCGTCGAACGAGTCGTCGGCAAACGGCAACCTGAGAGCATCCGCAGCGGTGAAGGCCAGGTCCGGCCGGCGCCGGTTGCCGACCCGCAGCATCCCCAGCGAGAAATCGGCCGGCACAACGTGCACACCGGCGTCGGCAAAGGGCTCGCTGCTCGTGCCGGTGCCAGCCGCGATGTCCAGGACCGTGTCGCCGCTGTTGGCACCGACCGCTTCGCGTACAAGCCTGCGCCACCGGCGATCCTGGCCCAGGGACAGGACGTCGTTGGTCAGGTCGTACTTCGCGGCGACGTCATCGAACATCGCCGCAACGTCCTGGGGTCGCTTGTCGAGGTTGGCGCGGGTCATGGCTCCATCCTCGCTGATCATGGTTCCCGTCACCACGGCAGCGGTCGTAGGCTTACTCGCCGTGACCTCCTTGCCGCAACCCGAGCAGGATCGGCACGGGTCGCCGGCTGCGTCCGTGCCGGCCATCGTGGCCCGCACGGTGCAGATTGACGACCCCGGTTCTTTGCTGTCGCTGCTGCCCGGGACCCTCTCCCCCGAGCTGGTCTCCACGTGGGTCCGCCGCGGAGAGGGACTGGTCGGCTGGGGCCGTGCAACGGAGCTTCGGACCAACGGGGCGGGTCGGTTTGCTGAGGCGCAGGCTTGGTGGAAGTCAGTGGTGGAGCGAGCTGTCGTACGCGACGACCTGAGCCTGCCGGGCACTGGGCCGGTGGCTTTCGGCTCCATCTCCTTCTCCGCGGACTCCCCCGCTGGTGCCGTTCTGGTGGTGCCTGAGGTCCTCGTGGGGCACAGGGGTTCGCGGTGGTGGCTGACGACGATCGGAGTCGACTCCCATCTGCCGGGCACTCTGATCCCTTCCGCATCGCCGCCCCCGGCGCCACCTGAGGACGTGGCTTTTGCGGACGGCGCTCTTTCGGGGGCACAGTGGTCAGCGGTCGTGGCGCGCGCCGTCGAACGCATCAGCGCCGGCGAGATGGACAAGGTCGTCCTGGCCCGCGACCTCGAGGTGGACGCCGGTTCGGCGATCGACCCGCGCTGGCTTCTGCATCGTCTGGCCGAGCGCTACGACAACACGTGGGTATTCGCGGTCGACGGGCTCGTCGGTGCCACGCCCGAGATGCTCGTGAAGCTCGAGAAAGGCCTGGTCACCTCACGTGTGCTGGCCGGCACCATCCGTCGCACCGGCGATGACGAGCACGACCTCGCGCTCGCCGCCTCGCTCGCCAGGTCGTCCAAGGACCTCGAGGAGCACGAGTACGCCGTTCGATCCGTGGCGGAGGCNNGCCGGCGTCCTGACCGACCACTCGACGTCGCTTGCCCTGGCCGCTTCGCTGCACCCGTCCGCGGCAGTCTGCGGGACCCCGACACGCGTGGCAGATGCAGCGATTCGCGAGCTCGAGCAGATGGACCGTGGACGCTATGCCGGCCCCGTGGGCTGGATGGACGCAGCCGGGGACGGCGAGTGGGGAATTGCGTTGCGGTGCGGCGTCTTTGACGCCGTCGACCCCAGTCGGATGCGGCTGTTCGCCGGCTGCGGCATCGTTGCCGGGTCCGACCCGGACTCAGAGCTGGCCGAGTCCGACGCCAAGTTCGTGCCGATGCGAGACGCCCTCACCGCGAACTGAGTAGGCAGCAAGATGGGAAGAGGCACTGTGGCTGGATCCGGAGAAGACAACGTCCGCCAGGACCTACCCTCAGCAGGAGGCCTCGTGAACAGGCGCAGGGTCGCAGTGGTGGTCGCCGTACTGGTCGCCGTGTTGGCCGTCGCCAGGTGTGGCGGGGACGTCGTCGCACTGGGTCGAACCGACCTCGCGAACTCGTCCCAGACGTTTCGGAACGGCTCGTTCCTGATCACCGTGACCGGCCTCGCCTACTCGGTCCAGGAGATACCAGTAGATGCAGCCGCGAAGTCACGCGGAGTAAGCGCCCACAAACCCAAGAACGGCCAGTTCATCGTGTTCTACGCCAAGGCGACCCGCGTGGGGTTCGGGCGAGCGTCAATGCCCAGCACGAGCAGCACCCTGTTGGATGCGACTGGCAAGAAGTACACGGCGGCGGGTCCCTTCATCGGGGCCGTGGGGCAAGGATTTGACGAGGATCAGCTGCCAGGCACGACCCACTCGGGTTGGTTCGTCTTCGACGTACCCGAATCCGTCACGATGCCAAAGACTCTGAACGTGCAGTCCGATCCGCGCCCGGGCACGACCAACCCGCCGACCCTCGTGAGGTTTGGGTGAGCGGGTGCTTCATGCCTGAGCGGGATCCGAAACTGGCGGGTCGGGCGATCCATCGCGCCAATGATCGTTCCGGACACTCCCACTCACCTCATCTTGCTGGCGTCCTCAGGTCCACGCGCAAGATGGCTCCTCACCGGTTGCGGACGTAGGTCAAGGTCGATCTTGTAGCGCTCTTTGCGAGTCCTGTGGGGTCGTCGGCTCGGCGCCTCCGCGATCTAGCCGGAACGGGGGGTACTCGTCGGTCATCAGCATCATGTACGCCCACACCCGATAGACCCAACGGTTCAGGCCCATCAGCAGGTCGAACAAGCCCCGAGGGTATGTGCCGGAGAAGGCAAGCATCACCACGGCAACCAGGGCAAGGATGGAGATCAGGCCCCAAGTGCCCCACGATGCCCACCCGTTTTGCTGCGTCGAGGAGGACACGGTCACGTCAACAAGCAGCGCCACGATTATTAGGTGCGGAACCGCAAGCAGCCACTTGACCAGAACCAGCCACCTGTTGAGGTGTTCCGGATAGGCCACCTCAAGCCGCGCAGGGTAGTTGGTGTATTCAAGGGTGAAGGGCGGATACTCATCGGTCGCGAACGCCCCCGACGAGTAGAAGCTCACCCGCCAAGACCATCGCAGAACGCCAACGTTGTAGTCGAACAGTCCTCTCGGGTAGCGGCCGGTGAAGAGGATCGCGAAGAAGGCGACGACCCAGGTCAGAACCGAACATAGACAAACGAAGATCAGCACCAATCCATGGGGCAAGACCAGCAGCCATTTGATGATCCACAGCCAACGGGAGGTTGTCGGGTCGAGCTTGCCTTCGACGCGAAGGGGATAAGCGGATGACATACGTCGTGATTCAGTCACGGCCCCAGTGTGACGCAGCCAAGCTGTTGGGCGGCTGGCCACGCTGGCGAAGCGGCTCGCGACATTGGCGAGGCTTCCATGCGCGGCCTGCGCTACGTTGCCTCCATGATTCCGTTCCTCTACATGGGCTCGTACTCTGAGTACTCGCCATGAGAGCGCTGATTCGGTTTGAGCGGTGGGTGGACGATCTCAGCCCAGTCCGGCAGTCGTTTGCGTGGCTCGGGATCGCGCTGGCCCTCTACCTGGTGCTGACCTTGGCCTTGATCCTCGTCGGCGACCCCACCCTCGGCAAGATGTCGGCTCTCTGGGTGTTCATCGTGGCCGCAACCGGCGTCGCGGCGTCGCGGCTCAGGAACCGCCACCGGGACAAGTACGACTCCGCAGTACTCGCGCTGCGACGGCGGGATCAGTAGCACACCGAAGCCGNNGCCGTTGACGTCGCGCCATCAGCCAAGCAAGGCGAGAAATGGACCTGGCAAGCCGTCGGGCAAGCAGGGACTTTCGTCTCTATTACCGCCCACGGAGGGCGCCCTAGCGTGGGTTGGTGGTGCTGGGCGTCCCCTTGACGACGTGTTCCGGTATTCAGGCAGTGGAGGCGAGAGACGATGAAGTCATACAGAGGAAACGCGATCGCGGCGGGAGTCCTGTTCATCCTGTGCTCGGCCGCGTCCATACTGAGCATCGTTCCGCTGGGCGGCACGGTGGGCGCGCCCGTCGATTTCGCCAAGCTGGCGGGAAGCGACAACGCCGTGGTCACGACGGCGCTCATCCAGTTCGTCTGGGCCGCCAGCGGGATGGGCATCGCCATAGCGCTGTATCCGGTCCTTAGGCTGTTCAACCCAACGCTGGCTCTTGGATCTGTCGTTGCCAGGGTGGTCGAGAACGTGGTCATCCTGGTCGGGACCCTCAGCCTGCTTGCGCTGCTGACCGTGAGCCAGCAGGCGGCGGGCTCCGCCGACCCGTCCTCGTTTCAGGCCACCGGAGACGCATTGGTCGCAGTGCGGGAATGGGCGTCGCCTGATTTTGTCGCGGGGCTAGCGTTTGTCGTCGGGACTTTCATGTACAACTACGTGATGTACAGATCGAGACTCGTTCCCCGATGGCTGTCGGGTTTGGGTCTTGTTGGAGCCGTCTTGACCTTGGTCGCCACCGTCAACGCCGGCTTCACCCAGGACTTCGGCTTCACGGCCGTGAACAGTGTTCTCAGCGCCCCGATAGGTCTTCAGGAAATGGTCTTGGCCGTGTGGTTGATAGTCAAAGGATTCAACCCGTCGGCTGTGCGTTCGATCGCGCCGTCCACTGCGCGTTCGACGACGCCGTAGGTCTCGAGCTCTCAGCGGCCCCCGGGTCGGTAGTGTCCGATGCTCGCCGCACACAAAGGCGGGCTAATGGGTCCATCGGAGCAGACTGAATAGCCCTACTCACCACGAACTGAGCCCCCGGGCCACCTTCCGACCCAAAGACGCTCGCCTGCGCAATACGGTTGCGCTCGGATGCCTCTCCAGCAAGGCTCGCCACATGACCGTCACCGTCGTGCCCCTCGCCCCTTCGGACAGGCAGAGGCTGCTGAACGTCGACATGGCAGCCTTCTTCTTTGACCCGAAGGCTCATCCGGTCGACATCGTCACGAGCCACTTCGACTGGACGCGCACGTTCGGCGCGACCCGCGAGGGCAGCGATGACCTGATCGGCGTCTACACGTCGTACGACATGGCGGTGACCGCGCCCGGTCCGCGGGACGGCCTGACCCGGGTTCCCATGGCCGGGCTGTCGTGGGTTTCCGTGCACCCTGACCAACGTCGCCGTGGGGTCCTGCGCGAGATGATGGCCCACCACTTTGCCCGCCTTCACGAGGAAGGCTCAGCCCTGAGCGGGTTGCATGCGGCTGAGGTGCCCATCTACGGGCGGTTCGGGTACGCCATCAGCTCGGTTGAGATGGAGCTGGAGCTGACGCGCGGCGCTGTCTTCACCGCTCCGGCGCTGGACGATGCTGCGGGCCGGGTCACGACCCGATTCGTCGCGGCGGACTCCGACGACGTGGCAGAGGTCGTCCATGCCCTCCACCTCCGTTGCGCCGAGACCACTTTGGGCACGGTCACCCGGCCTGAGCATCTGGCCCGACCGCTGTTCGCCGACCTCCCGTTGACCCGTCAGGGGCGCGAGCCGTGGCAGGTACTCCTCGCCCACGTCGACGGTGAGGCCACCGG
>PKWT01000141.1:0-1111 GCA_003132125.1 Micrococcales bacterium
GAGGTCGACACACGCCAGGTAGGTGGCACCGGTTTGGGCGTCCTCGAAGGCCTCACGCATCAACGCGAGTGCCTGCGAGAACTTGTCGAGCATGTGTTCTAGTGTACGTCAACCGGCCGACAACCACAAGCGTCATCCACAACGAATGTCATTGCAGCACAAGAGATTTCAGGATCGCTAGGGCAGAGGGACTCGACTTGGCAGCAGACCTGTCGATCCTCCCTCGCTTGGAGCGCGGTCAGGGGATCGATAGTCTCCGTCAAACTCGTGGGCTTGGCCGATGATGTCGTATTTTCGCTAGTGCAAGACGTCGCCACGAGGCATGCTGGTGCACATGCACGATGACACCGAAGCCTGCGAGCGCGCCATACGGTCCAGGGACGCACGTTTCGACGGTTGGTTCATCTGCGCTGTTGTGACCACCGGCATCTACTGCCGCCCGAGCTGCCCGGCTCGGCCCCACCTGAAGAACCTGCGCTTCTACCCGAGCGCGGCTGCCGCGCAGCAGGCGGGTTTCCGGGCCTGTAAACGTTGCCGCCCTGATGCCAGCCCGGGCTCGCCGGAGTGGAACGTACGCTCGGACCTGATCGCGCGGGCGATGCGCCTCATCGGCGACGGTGTCGTTGACCGTGAGGGCGTGACGGGTTTGGCGAGCCGGCTCGGCTACAGCGTCCGTCAGATCCAACGTGAGCTCACCGCGGAGGTTGGAGCCGGTCCGCTTGCCCTGGCACGAGCCCAAAGGGCACAAACCGCAAGGGTTCTCATCGAAACGAGCGCCCTCCCGATGAGTGACGTCGCCTTCGCTGCGGGGTTCGCCAGCATTCGAGCGTTCAACGACACGGTGCAAGACGTCTTCGCCCTCTCACCGACGGCTCTGCGCGTGGGAGCCATCCGCCGTGCCGGCAAGTCCTCAACCAGAAGTGCTCAGAACCTCTCTGCCCCAGATCTCTCGGCCCCAGATCCCTCTGCCGCGACCGCGGGCACCCTGTCGCTGCGTCTGCCGTTCCGGAAGCCGTTCTGCCCGGACAACCTGTTTGGCCACCTGGTGGCGACCGCAGTTCCGGGGGTGGAGGAGTGGCGCGCCGGCGCCTACCGGAGAACGATCCGGCTG
>PKWT01000141.1:1184-8560 GCA_003132125.1 Micrococcales bacterium
CCTGGGCGACGGGTGCCAAGGACCGTGGACCCAGCCGAGTTTGCGGTCAGAGCTGTTCTGGGACAACAGGTTTCGACGGCAGCGGCCCGCACTCACGCGGGGCGACTGGTCCGCGCATACGGCGATCCGGTTCCTGACCCACACGGTGGGCTGACGCACCTGTTTCCCACACCGCAGGTCTTGGCCGCCATGGATCCCGCTGACCTCGCCATGCCGCAGTCCCGTCGGCGCACCATGATGGGCCTGGTCGAGGAACTGGCGCAGGGACGGCTCGACCTGGGCCTGGGTGCCGACTGGCGCGAGGCGAGGGCCAAGCTGAACGCACTGCACGGCTTCGGGCCCTGGACCGTCGAGAGCATCGCCATGCGATCCCTGGGTGATCCCGACGCGTTCCTTGCCGGCGACCTCGGCATCAGGCTCGCCGCAGAACATCTTGGGATGCCGGGGACGCCCAAGACACTCACCACTCACTCGCACCTCTGGCGTCCCTGGCGTTCCTACGCCGTGCAGTATCTCTGGGCCACCGGGGACCACCCGATCAACCGCATGCCCGATGAGGAGGCAGCCTGATGCGCACCCATACCGTGATCGACAGCGTCGTCGGAACCCTGACCCTGGTCGCCGAAGAGGGGGTGATCGTGGGCCTGTACATGGACCTTCAGCGGCACCGTCCCGACGATGACGCGCTCGGCGAACCGGATCCGCGCGGCCGTGAGGTCGAGCCGTTCAAAGCGGCCGCCGACCAGCTTGACGCCTACTTTGCCGGTGAGCTCACCCGCTTCGACGTACCCCTCGCACCACGCGGATCCGAGTTCCAGCAACGGGTCTGGGCCGCCTTGCAGGAGATTCCTTACGGCCGAACCGAATCCTATGGGGAGCTGGCCGAACGAATCGGATCTCCCGGTGGTGCCAGGGCAGTGGGCCTGGCGAACGGAAAGAACCCGATCGGGATCATCATCCCGTGCCACCGGGTCGTCGGCGCAGACGGCAGCCTCACCGGCTACGGCGGTGGCCTCGACCGCAAGAAACAGCTGCTCGATCTCGAGCTGGTGGTCAGCGGCACCGCGCTCTTCTGATCTGGGCGCTCACACGGAAGCGTCGGGCAAGGGCACTGGACCGTATGCCGACCCTTCACGTCAGCGGCGACGCAGCCGGTAGCAGCGGGTGGTCATGGGGATATCGACCATCCCGTCCCGATCGGCGACGCGTCGTCCCAAGGCGCGTACCTCATCAAGGATTCGGTCGCGCTCGGGGCGGATCGCAACGTATGACCACGTGGAGGCATGAAGCACGAGGTTCTCGACGCTCTGCCGCATCCGGTGGGTGAAGAGCTCGGTCTCGGACGGCTCGAACTCCGGCCACACCGGCGGTGCCTCCTGGTCGTCCGGCTGGTTCTGGCGACGCTGGACGATCTCCGCGAGCTCGCGAAGCCAGACCACGTCCTCGGACCGGTGGTGCCATCCCATCGACAGCCAGCCTCCTGGTCGGAGAACGCGGGCGCACTCAGCGGCGGCAGCCGCCTCGTCGAACCAGTGCCATGCCTGGAAGGCCGTCACAGCGTCGATCGAACCGGACTCGACGGGAATATCCTCAGCGCCGCCGGCCAAGATCGAGACGCGCGCGGCGATACGTTCGGGGAGAGCGCCGAGTGAGGTGGTGAGTGCGTCGCGCATGCCGGCCGAGGGTTCGACGGCGATGACCTCGTGCCCCATCGTCGCGATTGCACGGGTCCCCAGCCCTGTCCCCGCACCGAGGTCGACAACCCTGTATACCGTTGCAGCTGTGGGTGATCCGAGCATCCAGGCAACCGTCCCTGCGGGCCAGTCAGGGCGCACGGCGTCGTAGGCTGCCGCGTATGCCCCGAACGACGTGCGACGGGCGCCGAATACTCCTGAGCTCGCGACCTCATCCATGTCCTGAAACTACCTGTGCCGGAAGCACACGCCTGCTGGGTACCCTTGCCGGGTGAGTCAGCCCCCCAGCCCCGCCGTGCCCGAGATCGACCTGCCCGAGCAGATGCGCGTCCGCCGGGGCAAACGAGCCCGGCTGCTGGACGAGGGCCGGGAGCCGTATCCCGTGGGCGTACCTCGCACGCACACCCTTGCCGAGGTTCGGTCGGCATACGGTCACCTCGCGATCGCCGAGGAGACCCAGGACGTCGTGGGCGTCGCGGGTCGGGTGGTCTTCATCCGCAACACGGGCAAGCTGGCCTTCGCCACCCTGCAGGAGGGCGACGGCACCCGGCTGCAGGCGATGCTCAGCCTGGCCGAGGTTGGCGAGCAGGCTCTGGTCTCTTGGAAGGCCGACGTGGACCTCGGCGACTTCGTCTTCGTGCACGGCCGGGTGATCTCGAGCAAACGTGGCGAGCTCTCCGTGCTGGCCGACGAGTGGGCCATGGCCAGCAAGGCGCTGCGACCGCTTCCGACCATGCACAGCGAGCTGTCCGAGGAGGCTCGGGTGCGCCAGCGCTATGCCGACCTGATCGTGCGCCAGGAGGCCCGAGACATGGTCCGCCACCGCGCGGCCATCGTCCGCGCGGTGCGTGACACGCTGCACGACCGCGGGTTCGTCGAGATCGAGACGCCCGTTCTGCAACTCGTTCATGGCGGCGCCACTGCCCGGCCCTTTCCCACTCACCTCAATGCGTTCGACATCAACATGTCGCTGCGCATTGCTCTTGAGCTGTATCTCAAACGAGCCGTTGTCGGTGGCGTTGAGAAGGTCTTCGAGATGGGGCGAATCTTCCGCAACGAAGGTGTTGACTCAACGCACAGCCCCGAATTCACGATGCTCGAGGTGTATGAAGCCTTTGGCGACCAACACACGATGGCACGCCTCATGCAGGAGATGGTCCTCGCGGCGGCAGATGCTTATGGTTCTCGAGTCATCGAGACCTTGGGCGGAAAGATCGACCTCGACGGCGAATGGCGCTGGCTTCCCGTCTATCAGGGTCTTTCCGAGGCGGTTTCCGAGGAGATCACACCGGATACGGATGCCCAGACCCTGCGCGCGGTCGCAGCGCGCCACGATGTGCCGGTGAATCCCGAGTGGACGGCTGAGAAGCTGGTGGTCGAGCTCTTTGGCGAGATCGTCGAGCCGACGTTGATCCAGCCGACCTTCGTCTGTGACTATCCACCGTCGGCGCAGCCGCTGGCCCGACCGCACCGTAAGGACCCGCAGCTCATCGAGGCTTGGGACCTCATCATCGGTGGTACTGAACGCGGTACGGCCTTCTCGGAGCTGATTGACCCGGTGATTCAGCGGGATCGGCTCACCGCGCAGTCCCTGCGCGCTGCCGCGGGCGATGTTGAGGCCATGCAGCTCGACGAGGACTTCCTGCGTGCGTTGGAGTATGGCGCGCCGCCCATGGGTGGCCTCGGCCTGGGCATCGATCGTCTGGTCATGCTGTTCACCGGCGTCGGCATCCGTGAAACCATTCTGTTCCCCCTGCTGAAGCCGGAAGGAACCTGAGCATGCATTCCGTGTTGATCGGCCTTGGCGCCCTGTTGCCGTCCGCTGGGGTGGCCTTCTTGTTCTATGTGGTCATCAAGGCAATGCTCGAAGGTGATCGCAGGGAGCGCCTGGCGCATTCGAAGTGGGAAGCCGGCCAAGAACGTTCGGCGTCCTCGGTGGAGCGCCCCAACAATGTCGACAATACGGATTCCGCGACATAAGAATCTTCGCGTATGGTTGGATACGTAATAGCCGTTGGGCGCTGTTCATCGGCTTGTCACTTTCCACATCCGGGAGTATTCATGGCGCAGCGTGTCCAGGTTCTGTTGGTTGACGACATCGATGGGGCAGCGGCGGCTGAGACAGTGTCATTCTCGCTTGACGGCGTGTCATATGAGATTGACCTGACCGCGGCCCATGCCAAGAAAATGCGAGACGAACTCGCGTCGTGGGTGGGTCATGCCCGCCGATCGGGCGGTCGCAAGAGCTCGCGCAAGGCGGCAGCCGGGGGGCGCCGTGGTGACCTCAGCGCAGTTCGCGAATGGGCGCGCAACAGCGGTCACAAGGTCAGCGACCGCGGTCGTGTCTCCGCGGAGGTCCTGGCCGCCTACGACAAGGCAAACGGCTGAACCAGCCGGCTTTGGTGGCTGCGCCTTCGGGCGCAGCCACTGCTGTGTCGGGACCAGCCACAGCCAGGTGGTCCTACGGTTGGCCCAGGGCCGCAGCGAAGAGGTCCCCATCCCTTGCCACCCGGTCCAGGACCTCGTCCATGTCCAGCTGGCTCAGGGATTCTCGGCGTTCGGCCCCCACCTCGATCTCGGCCCACGTGCGCGGTGCGGCGACAAAGGGCGCCTCCTTGCCGCGCAGCGAGTACGGCGCGATCGTCGTCTTGGCGGCGGCGTTCTGACTCCAGTCCAGCAGCACCTTGCCGGGGCGCAGGGATTTCGTCATCTTCCACAGCACGAGCTCGGGCCTCAGTCTGGTCAGCTCCTGTGCGATCTCCCGTGCGACATCGCTGATCGTGCCGGAGTCCTGTTCGCCGGGCAGAGCGGCGTACAGCTGCATTCCCTTGCTACCGCTCGTGACGGGTGCCGTCCTGAGCCCGATTCGCTCGAGCCGCTCGCGCACCAGCAAGGCCAGCTGTGCACACTCGTGGAGCCCCGCGGGAACACCCGGGTCGAGGTCGATGACCAACCGGTCGGGGTTGCCGGGCCGACCGTCAGTATGGAATCGCCACTGCGGGACGTGGAGCTCCAACGAGGCGAGGTTCACGAGGTAGGTGAGGGCCGCAGCCCCGTCCACGAGGGGGTAGCGGATGGTGTCGTGACCTCTCATCGATCGGGATCCGCCGCTCTCCGAGCGCGAGCCGCTGGTGGGAACCGCCACGGACCGCAACCATGAGGGCGCTCCGGGCGGGAGGTTCTTCTCGAAGAACGACGGTCCGTCCGTACCGTGCGGCCAGCGGATGCGGGTGATCGGCCGATCAGCGAGGTGGGGAAGCAGGAACGGGGCCACCCGGGCGTAGTAGTTGAGCACCTCACCCTTGGTGGTCTCGGTCGCGGGGTACATGACCTTGTCCAGGTTGCTCAGCCGGAGACGATGGCCGTCAACCAGCACCGCCGTCAGCTCGATCTCACGGTCCGGCAAGCGAGCTCACCCCTCTTCCGGCGTGTTGTCCCGTAGGTCGTCAGGTGACAGATCAGGTCGCAGACCACGGTATGCCGGTTGCCGTAGCCGTCCCTGTGCTGAGACTCCCAGCACCCTCACGTCCACGACGACCTCCGGGCGAACCCATGTCGTTCCCTGCGCATCGAGCTTCGGAATCTTGTCGGCGAAAGGCGAGGCATCGACGTTCAGATCCCGCAGAGCCGCCAGGACGCGCTCCTGTTCCATGCCGGAGAGACCGCTTCCGACACGACCCCGATAGTGCAGCCCCTGGGGAGTTGGTGTGCCAACCAGCACTGCTCCCAACCGGTGTGTGTTGTCGGTCTCAAGTCGCCATCCGCCGATCACCAGCGACATTGACGCGCGATGGGCGAACTTCAGCCATTCACGGCTCCGGCGTCCTGGGCTGTATATGGATGAGAGTCGTTTGCTGACAACGCCTTCCAGTCCCTGCTCCAGGGTTGCGGTGTAGAGCGCCTCACCGTCGTCATAGGTGGGAGGCACCTGGGTGTTCGGGCCGCCGAGACCGATGCGCTGCAGGGCTTCTCGCCGCTCGGCCAGTGGGCGTGAGGTGAGGTCGACGCCATACAGGCGCAGGAGATCGAACACCATGAAGGTGACGGGCCGTGTGGCGGAGAGCTTGCGGGCCTTGGTGGCGTCGCTGACGTGGATGCGTTCTGCAAGGTAGGAGAACGAGGGGAGCCCGCCGTCGAGCGAAACCACCTCACCATCGAGCAGCATGTCGTCGGCCATCCCCTGCCCTGCAAGGGTGCCCAGCTCAGGGAAGCGCGTAGTGACGTCGTTCTCGTTGCGGGACAGCAGGGTCAGCCGACCTTCGGTGACATCTGCCAAGAGACGCATGCCGTCCCACTTGACCTCGTGTGCCCAGTCAGGACCGCGGGGTATCGCGCTTCCCTGGCTAGCCAACATGGGGCGCATGGATCCATCCTGACGTACGAGGCAACTGTCGGTCAGGGACACGATGACAATCCCGAGGGACTCAGGGAGAGTGACGTGATGAGAGGACGAGTGAGCTGATCGTGCGTGCCATGTGGAAAGGCGCCGTGTCCTTCGGTCTGGTCAATGTGCCGGTGCGGCTCTACTCGGCCACGGAGAACCATGACGTGCAGTTCCGTCAGGTGCACCGAGAGGACGGCGGTCGGATCAGGTACCAGCGAATCTGCAGCGTCGACGGCGAACAGGTGTCGTACGACGACATTGCCAAGGGTTATGAGACCGAGGACGGTCGGATGGTCGTGCTCACCGACGAAGACCTCGCAGACCTGCCGACACGCAGCAGCCGTGAGATCGCCGTCGACAAGTTCGTGCCGGCCGAGCAGATCGACCCCATGCTGCTCGACAGGTCGTACTACCTGGAACCAGACAGGACGGCGACCAAGGCCTACGTCCTGTTGCGTGACGCGCTCAAGGCCGCCGATCGGATGGCTATCGTGACGGTCTCCATCCGGGCCCGGATGACCGTAGCGGTGCTGCGCGTCCGCAACGACGTCATCGTCATGCAGACGATGTTGTGGCCGGACGAGATCCGGTCTCCCGAGTTCGCCACGCTCGGTGAGGAGACCGGCGCCAAACCGTCCGAGCTGGCGATGGCCAACATGCTGGTCGAGTCGTTGGCAGGGGACTACGTTCCGGAGGACTACGAGGACGACTACACGCAGGCTGTCGACGCGCTGGTCAATGCCAAGCTCGAGGGTGGGGAGGCGCACGAAGCCCCCGCCGGGCAGGACAGCTCGGGCGAGGTGCTGGATCTTCTGGCTGCGCTCCAGCGCAGTGTCGAGCGGGCCAAGGCCGCGCGTGGCGAGGCCGCGTCGGNNCGAGGCTTCACCCGGCGAGGCTTCGCGTAGCGAGGCCGGCTAACCGATGCCTGAAGGTCACACCACGCACGCGCTGGCCGAACGACTCGATCGCGCCTTCTCAGGGACGGTGGTTTCCGTCTCCAGCCCGCAGGGCAAGTTCGAGGATGGCGCTGCCCTGCTGGACGCGCTGGTGCTGGTCGGCGCCTCGGCCTGGGGCAAGCACCTGTTCGTCCAGTTCGAGGGCGAGCGATGGCTCAACGTCCACCTCGGGCTGATCGGCAAGTTCTCTGTCATGCGTCACCTCGTCGCGCCGGGTCCTGGGGCAGGTGCCGACACCCATCCGCAGGCGCCAGGTATGCCGAGCGGCCACGTCCCGGTCGAAGGGCAGGTCCGGCTGCGGCTGGTGAACGACACGTGGGTGGGGGACCTTCGGGGGCCGAC
>PKWT01000465.1:0-877 GCA_003132125.1 Micrococcales bacterium
GGTCGGTCACGCTCGTCGCTGTGGCGACGCCGACGCTGGCACCGACGTGCGCGACCCCGGCGTCGAGATGCGCGGGAGTCGCGACCAACTCCACGATCCGCTGCGCGACCTTTGCGGCTGCCTCACAGCCGGTGTCACGCAGCAGCACGGCGAACTCGTCCCCACCAAGACGTGCGCACAAGTCCTGCGGACGGGTTGCCTCCCGCAGGCGTGACGCGACCTCGCGGAGCAGCTGGTCACCCGCTCCGTGGCCGAAGACGTCATTGACGTCCTTGAAGTCGTCGAGGTCGACGAATAGGACAGTCGTGTTCTGCGTGGGCCCGTCGTCGAGGGCGCCCGACAGTGCGGCGTTGAACGACGCCCGGTTAACCAGACCCGTGAGGCTGTCCAGCGTGGCCTGCACCGTCAGCTCCTGGTGCACCTCGCCGTTGCGCAGCGCCAGTGCTACCTGGTTCGCCAGGCTGGCGACCGAGACGACCGCCTCGGCGGGCACGCTCCGCGGCGAGCCGAGGAGCAGCCACGCGCGCCCGTGTTGGTCGTAAATGTCGGGCAGCAGTATGCAGGCCCAGGAGCACGGGGTGCCGGCTGCGGCGTCCAGCTCCACGCGCCTATGGACCGTCTGGCGGCCCGTTACGCCGTCGCCGCCAAGTTCCGACAGGACGGTTGCGGGCAGCGTCGCCGGGACGCCGGCGAACCCGCCGGTCGCCCCATCCACGCGGAGCGCCGCACCGTCGGTGACCACCTTCAACACTCGCAACCCCGGCACGGCGGCGCAGATCCGGGCATACGCCGCCCAAGCGATCTGACGGATCTCCACCGCGTCGGTGACACCCAACAGCTGTGAGCCCACCGACACGTGCACCGCGTCCAGGCGCGC
>PKWT01000465.1:883-7731 GCA_003132125.1 Micrococcales bacterium
GGGCCACAACGGGAGGCTGGCGCCGAGCGCGCCCGCGTACAGGCTGCACCGCAGCACGGCGCGGCGGCCCGAACCGTAGAGAGAACGGAACCACAGCGCAGCGAACACCAATGGGAAGGCGGCGGTCGGCTCAGGGGAGGCCAAGGCGAAAGCCAACAGGGCCACCGCGTCCACCAGGTCCATCGCCAGCGGCGCGCTTCGCCGTAGGTATCCCGCGCCCCAGGACAGCCCGAGCACCACCGCACCGGCCACGCCAACCAGCCGCATCGTGCCGTGGGCTGCGGCGAACGGCGCCGGCAGCGCGATCAGAAGGGACGCCAGGACCAGCACGACGAACAGCCAACGCGTCGCTTCCTGAATCTCCCCAGGCCGGCGAACCCGCGCCCGAACCTGAGCTGGCAATGGGGACAGTCGCGCGGGGACCGCCAGCGCTTGTGTTCTGAACATGCACGTTCCCCTCTCGTTCGGTAGCTCGGCTGACCGCGTGGGTCCCGTGGCTTTGCGTCCCCGCCTTGCAGCGAGTTTGCCCTTTCGTCGAATCCCTCCGGCCTCAACGTCGCACTGGACGACATGCACATCACGGCCGAGCATTCCTACAGATTCATAATCCACCCACTCATGCATCAGTTCATGCAAATGCTGATACTGGTGCCGCTCGAAAGATCCGCACCTTTCAAGTAGGCAGTGACCGCCGAGACGTTGCAGTGAGGCGAGGTGCCACTGGCGATCTTCACCTTCAGACGGCTGCTACTGCCGACCTGGGCAAGTCCTCTGGCCGTCCCTCAGCCTCGATCCACCGGTGAAATTGGTCTCGGTAGCGGGTCGTAACGGGCGAATACCCTTCTGAGCAGGGAGAATACGGCTGTCGAAGGTCGTGTTCATCCGCACAGAAGGGCATTCTCACAGTTTCCCGGCCATCTTCGATGCCTGCGTCGGCATCGAGACCGTACGGGTTCTAGCCCGGTGTCTCGTGAGAGCTGAGGGCCTGGGGGCCGTACGGAAGGTGGCAGCGCCGACCCTCTCCCCTCGTCCCCAGCGCTTGAGACCGTGCCAACTGCTTAGCGTGACAAGTCCGAGGGCGGTGCCGGATTCAGCTCGGGCTGCGCCGGGTGTGACTTGCGGATTGAAAGGGCTATCGAGCGGTGCGATGAATCTAGAATTCTTTTTATCTGCAACATGATTCGCGCTGAATAACTTGTGTCATTGGGGGTTGTATTGAACCCAAGTGTGGACTTTTTGCCGCCAGCTGAGGACCGGTTGCGGCCGAGGTTTCTTGTTCAGCGCAACAGGTGGAACGACGGATCACTTTGCAGGCCGCAAACCTCGTTTAACTGCGGGCGGGGGCGAAAACGTCCATGCTGAACGGGACGAGGGAGCAGCATGACAAGAGGCGACCATATCTATGTGGGCCCGGTGGGCTACACACGCCATGGCATTGATATCGGTGATGGTCGAGTCATTCACTACGGGGGCGAACCCGGCGGGAGCAAGGCTCATGCCAGCATTCGTTACGTCACGTTGCAGGAGTTCGCGCAGGGCGGCGAGGTCAGGGTCAGGGACCACGGTGAGAGTTTCGGCCCCGACGAGGCTGTCGCACGTGCTGAGAGCAAGCTCGGCGAGCGTGACTATGACCTGTTTGGGCGGCACGGCGAGCACTTCGCGTCGTGGTGTGTCTCGGACCGCAACGCCAGCGCAGAGATCAACGAAGCCGCAGCCGTTGGTGGATGGGGCACTACGGCTGCCGCCGCTGCAGCAACCGGTGGTGGTGCAGTCGCCGGCGTAGCTGCGTTGGGAGCCGAGCCAGGCCTCGCCGGCGCTGGAACCATGGTCAATGGGCCAGGACGCACGTGGAGTCTGCGGCGTGAGTGGTCCAGAGCGTTCACGGTCATGCTGGTGCTGTTGCTGGTGTCGGCAGCCGCCACGATCGTCGGGGTTCACGGTGTCGTCGACCAGGTGGAGGGGACGGCGGGTCAGCTCCGCCTCGAGTCCGCGACTGTCGCGGCGCTGCGCACCGATCTCGTCGACCACGAGCAGATCGCGCACCAGTTGTTGAGCGACAATCCTGTCGACCGATCGGCGTTCGTCCAACAGCAGCAGGAGATCTCGCGTGTCTTCGACCAGGCCGCCACGATCTTCCCGACCAGCAACGGCATGAGGGCCACCATCGTCAAGGCCCACCGGTCCTGGCAGAAGGGCTTGATGACCTTTGGTCTGTGGGGCGAACAGGTGGCAGCCCTTCACGGGAACCACTTGGTCGACAACCCGGCTTTCGGCGCGTCGAGCGATGGCACCCGTGCGCTGTTGGACGGCCTCGAGGGTCCCTCACTCAAAGCGATGGACCGGGGGCTCGCCTACGGCGCCGACCTCGAACGGATCCTCATCGTTTCTCTCGCCGGCTTGTTCGCGCTGGCGTTGGCCGTGACGGTGTACTTCCGTCGGCGGATGGTCAAGGACCTGGTGCGACCAGTGGCCAGCATGCATCAGGGCGTGTTGAAGCTGCAGGTCGGCGACTACAACCATCGCATCGAGGTCGCTCGGCGCGACGAGCTGGGCGAGTTGGCCCAAGCGTTCAACACCATGGCCGACGCCCTCCACAACAGTCACCTGGCGCTGACGCTTCGGGCCACCCACGACTCGCTCACCGGACTGGCCAATCGCGCTTCGTTGGCGGAACGCCTGACGGCGTCGTTCAGCTCAGGCAGCGACCGCAGGTCCCGGCAGGAGAGCTTGCTCTTCATCGACATTGACGACTTCAAGAACGTCAACGACTCAAAGGGTCATGAAGGAGGCGACGCGCTACTGGTCCAGCTGGCCACCCGGCTCACCGGCTGCGTCCGCGGCCACGATCTGGTCGCCCGTCTCGGCGGCGACGAGTTCGCGATCGTGGTGACTGAAGACGCCGACGACGGCGGCTCTGTCGCCGTCGAAATCGCCGAGCGGATCCAGAACGCGCTGCGCGTACCCTTCATCGTCGGTGGAGACCGCCTGGTGGTCACCGTCAGCATTGGCGTGGCCCAGCGACGCCCCGAGACCGGCGATGCCGCCGAACTGCTGCGGCAAGCCGACTTCGCCATGTACATGGCCAAAGGCGGCGGAAAGGCCCGCTACCAGCTCTTCGACGCCCAGATGTACGACAACATGGTCGACCGCTCAGCCCTCCAGACCGACCTGGCCGTCGCCGTCACCTCCGGGCAGCTCCGCCTCGACTACCAGCCCGTTGCCGACCTGCGCACCGGGCAGATCCTCGGCGTGGAGGCACTCGTGCGCTGGCAACACCCCACACTCGGACTCTTGGCCCCAGCAGGATTCATCCCCCTCGCCGAAGAGAGCGGCGACATCGACGCCATCGGCTGCTGGGTGCTCGACACAGCAACCCGTCAAGTCACCGGCTGGCGCCAAACCATGCCTCACTGCGACAGCCTGTGGGTTGCGGTCAACCTCTCCGCGTTCCAACTCACAAACCCCCAAAGCCTGGCGGCCATCCAACGCATCCTGGCCGACCCCGCGGTGCAAGCCGACAAGGTCGTGCTCGAGGTCACCGAAACGGCACTGGCGGCCAATATCGACGGTGGGATCGAATCACTGAACACGTTGAAGGGTTTCGGTGTCCGCATCGCCATCGATGACTTCGGTACTGGCTTCTCGTCCCTCAGCACGCTGGCTGGCCTTCCCGTCGACATCCTCAAGATCGACCGCTCCTTTGTCTCCGGTCAATCCTCGGTCGTGCCATCCGTGCCGATGCTGGAAGGCATCCTCGGACTGGCCAACAAGCTTTCCCTGGCCGTGATCGCTGAAGGCATCGAAGAGCCCGAGCAACTGGACCTCCTGCGCAGGCTGGGCTGCGGTGTGGGACAGGGATATCTCCTCGCCCGGCCCGCCCCCGCGCACGTGCTCGAAGCACTGTTGGCCTCAGGTGGTCTACTTCAGCCCGGATCCACCACTGAGGTTGGTGATGTCAGCCGGTCGTGACGCACGAATGCCCCTTTGACTCGAAGATTTCCTAACCGGAGGCGGCCTCCACGGGACTGAGATGACGTTGTAACCCATCTTCTTGAGCCAACCGGGCGGGCGTGGCCCCTTGCGTTCCGCGCCACCAGCTCAAGCTCCATGTGTCGCCCGCTCTTGGCGAGGTCAGACTGCTAGAGATCTCACCGCCCCTGCTCGATCGGTTCCTCAATCGCGTATCGGAACTCGGCCGGCGGTCCAACGGCGAAGCTGTCCAGAGAAGCCGGTCCCCTGCTGAAGGCTGCTCCACCTCGGCGCCTTTGGGGTGTCTGGCCTGGCGCGGGCGAGCGGCGGAGGGACCGGCCGAAGGCCGCACGCCCGGAGCCGCGGAGCCTGCGATGCGCCGGGCGCAGCCCGGCGCTCTTGACTTCTAATACAGGGCAATTCGGCAGTTGGGGAAGCACGCGACAGGCGAAGTCCCTGAAGGAAGGACAGGCTGTGTGAGCGCAGTCTCGAGCACTGGGCCCGGGCCGAGGCTCATGGGCGACCATCTGGAAGGCCGGGGCCTCCGTGATGTCCAACCGTTAACCGAAAGCGAAGATCTCCTTCCCTTGTGGGCTGGGGCTCAGCTCGCGTTCTTTCGCAACCCGTGTTCGACGGCTCGCGGGATCCTGCTTGAAGCCGATCGGTCATCGGCCGCTGCGCGTTCGCGCACTTCGGCCAGCAACGTCTCGGGGAACCGCACAGGTACCGGCTCGCTGAGTCTGGGTCGCCGACGCACCGCAGGCCCAGGGGAACCTGATTCGCTGGATCTGCGTAGAACGCGTGCTCTTCGTCGGCGGTCAGGCCGAGCCGGTGCGTGGCAGTCTCACGGTGGGGAGTGAGCGAGACCCGGAGGGTTTGCTGGGTCTCGGCCGCATCTGCAGGTTGGGTCCTCGAACTTGGGCACTTGAACCTCTGCTTCCCAACACCGGGATGACCATGAGGGGGTGCGCTGCGGCAGCCGCGGCGCCCGGCGAAGTTAGTAGAGACCAAGCGAGGCGAGGCGCGCTCCGGGAAGCTCGTTGAGCAGCCGGAGGGCGAGGTGGCGCTCCTGCTCTCGTGTCTCGGCGAGCTGCCGCTCGTCGGGGTCAAGTTGCCGAAGGAAGCCGTAGTGGGCATGGATGGTCGCGTTGAGATCGGCCAACGAGGGTGTTGGGACGGCCAGGGCGCCGATGTCCGCGAGGTCGACTTCCTCTGTGGCACGGGTTCGTAGCCAATGGTCCGGATCAAACGGGCGTGGTTCGTGGCCGGCTCTCCAGCGCACGCTGCCTGCGCTGACGCCATGGGCGTCGACCCAGATCTTCAGCGCGACCATTCGACGGATGAGATCGGTGTCGAGATGACCAATGTCGCGCTGATGGGTGACAAACCATGCAAGGTCATACAGATCCCTGGCTGTCGTCGTGCGGTTGAGGCGCGAGATCTTCTCGGCGATGTTCTCCTCCAGTCGCACCACCTGAAGCTCCGGCAAAGTTGGCACGCCGTACGTGGCATGGATCGGCATCCGAACCCAGCCGCGGCGAACAGGTTCGAGCCACGGCGGCGGCGACACGTCGAGCTTGCTCGACAGCGTGGACTCGTCCGTCCCGAAGGGGCTCTGGATCGTCAGCGACCACTTGCCCCGGCGTTCGGTCACGCCGTAGGTGAACGGTCCGATAGTCGTTCCGTCGATGTCGCTGACAAGTTGGAGCACGACTGTATCGGCGTCGCTCGTGGGGTCGGCGATGCTGAAGTCGAGATCGAGGGAGAACCGTCCTTGATTGCCTGCGTACAGTTTGCGCACCGAGGTGCCGCCCTTGAAGACCAGCGAGTCAAGGCTGCCTCGTTCGTGCAGATCGCGCAGGAGCAGGTCCTGGGCAATGTCGATGACCGCGGCGTCGCGACCATCGACTCCGGCACCGGGTGGGGTGTGCCTGCTGATCCAACCGACCGTCAGTGTGATGGGCCCCACGGTCATCCGACGGCCTCCAGCCTGCGCGGGTCGAAGGGAAGCAAAGTGTCCGCGATCTGCCAGTGACTGTCGTGCCGGACCACCTTGCGCCGCGGGCCGAACCACGTCTTGGTCGAAGGAACGGTGAGCTGGTCGGCGATGTCGGGGCGCAGCCCTTGGAGTAGATAGCCCAGACGTGCCGAGACTGTTGCGGGGCGTCCGTCCAACTCGGCGAGGACGTCCTTGACGGCGACTTCGGCCGTGACGTCGGGGAACCATTCAAGCGCGCTTGACCACGAGCGTACGCGTCCCGGGGTCGCGGCCATATGCACGAGAAGGCTCGTCGGGTGCAGCACCGGGACGCCCTTGGCGGCTAGGTACTTCAGTTTCGGCGCAAACACCGACACGTCAAGGGCCTGCGGCAGGCGACGGGCATCCCGCGCGCTTGCCGCCGCAACCTCGATGTGTGACGGTGCCCGGTCCGCCAAGTTCAGTGCCCACGCGGCCGCTTGGAAGGTCAGGCCACAGGCGATGTCACTGCGGACCAGGACCGAACGCAGCAGTCGCGTGTGCCCGCCGCGGCTGTAGGCGCCGGCCACGGCTGCCGGTGCGAACTCCCATACGCCGCGTTGACCTGTCGGCAACAACCAGCCACGCTCACGCAGGCGGGTCGCAACGGTCCGGGTAGCGGTACGGATGCCGGCTGCGCGGACCAGTTCGTCGAGCCGCGCGGTGGTGACCAGGTCCGCTTGGTATAGCTCCAACTGCTCCAGCACGGGTGCCAGAGAATGGGGGATGGTGCGTGTCATGTCCAACCACTCTGCCTCAGGATTGGATGTAAGTGAGGTGTCCTTGACGCCAGTGTGACTGCTGCTGTGGCGTGGTGTCAACATGAGCACGGTTGCATCTAATACTGAGGCAAAGAGGTTGT
>PKWT01000224.1:0-4584 GCA_003132125.1 Micrococcales bacterium
GAGGAGTGGGACCGTACCGGTGACAACACGACCTCCGTTGCCAACGGACTTCAGCGCAGCGGGCGCATCATCACGAGCGCAGCGCTGCTGCTGGCCGTGGTCATCGGTGGGTTCGCCACCTCCGGCATCGTGCTCATGAAGATGATCGGGGTCGGCATGCTCGTCGCCGTCCTGATCGATGCCACCGTCGTGCGCGCGCTTCTGGTCCCGGCCACCATGCGACTGCTCGGTACCGTGAACTGGTGGGCCCCCGGCCCCCTCCGACGTTGGTGGGAGCGTCACGGCGTACGCGAGTCGACGTAGCCATGACGGCAATGCTGCTGAGCCCGGCTGACCTGTCTCGCAAGCGCGGCCTGAGACGGATGCGCGCCGTCGCGTTGTCGCTGTTGGTATTCGCGGCGCTCGTCTTCATAGCGACCCGAAACCGTGATGGCGCATGGGGATACGTCAACACGACCGCTGAAGCAGCGATGGTGGGAGCGCTCGCGGACTGGTTTGCCGTGACCGCGCTCTTCCGTCACCCGATGGGCATCCCCATCCCGCACACCGCCATCATCCCCAACCGCAAGGACACCCTCGGTCAGAGCCTCGAGGAGTTCGTGACGGGCAACTTCCTGACCGTCGATGCCGCGCGTGAGCGGGTGGTCCACGCCGACGTGGTCCGCAGGGTCGGTCGCTGGCTCACCGAGGAGCAACACAGCGCGCGGGTGATCACCGAGGTGGCCAAGGCGAGCAGCCACGCCCTGTCGGCCATCAAAGACGACGACGTCCGCGACTTCGTCGAGCACACGCTCATACCCCGGCTGGTGAACGAGCCGGTGAGCTCTGTCGCCGGTCACCTGCTCGGGTCGGTCGTCGGGGACGGCGCTCACCACGGGCTGGTCGACATCGTTGTGGTGGAAGCCCACGCGTGGCTGCGCACCCACGAAGCCACCGTGGCGTCGATCGTCGCCGAGAGAGCGCCGTGGTGGACGCCTGGGTGGCTGGACCAGAAGGTTGTCGACCGCATCCACCACGAGGCGTTGTCGTGGCTCGTCGACGTCCGGGATCACCCGAACCACTCGGCACGCAGGGCGCTGGATGACCTGCTCGCCCAGCTGGCGCAGGACCTGCAGCATGACCCCGAGACGATCGCCCGCGCCGAGGCGCTCAAGGTGCGCGTCATGGCGCACCCGCAGATCGGCGCGTCCGCGGTCGCCGCGTGGGAGGCGTTGCGCACGGCTCTGCTCGGGGCCGTGGCTGACGCCGATGGCCCACTGCGAGGCAGGGGAGTGGCCGCGCTGTCGGAGTTCGGCGAGCGGCTGCTGAACGACCCTGACCTGCGTCACCGGGTTGACGGCTACGCCTCGGATGCCATCGGGTTCGTGGTGGGCTCGTACGGCCACGAGATCGCCAAGGTCATCTCACAGACCGTTGACCGTTGGGACGGCAAGGAGGCGGCCGAGCGCATCGAGCTGCACGTGGGTCGCGACCTGCAGTTCATCCGTATCAACGGCACCATCGTCGGCGGCCTGGCCGGTCTCGTGATCCACACCCTCAACGTGCTGCTTTGACCTGGACGTGGTTCTATGCTGGACGTTGTTCTGAGCTGACCCCTTATTGAGGCAGACCTTCCGTTGGACTAGCCCTTGTTCCAGGCGTTTTCGACCAGACGCAGCGCCTCTGGTGCGCTGAGGCCGAGCCGTCGGACCGAGTGCACATAGTCATTCGCGGCCTCGCGCGCGGCATCGGCAGCTGACGAGTGCGTGGTCGGCTCGTCCACGACCTCACTACGCACAAACGTTCCGCCACGGCCATGGGTGGCGATGACCGAATCGGCTTCCAGCTCTCGGTAGGCCCGCGCGACCGTGTTGGCCGCCAGCCCGAGATCTGCTGCCAGCTGTCGCACCGTCGGGAGTCTTGTCCCGGCGTCCAGCCGACCCTCCGCAATGGCCTCCGCGATCTGGGTCCGTACCTGTTCGAACGGTGCCGTCGCGGCTTTGGGGTCGATGGTCAGCCGAAGTGTGCTCACGGTCCCACGGTATGCCGGAACCATCCCGGAACACGGTCGATGCGATGGGAGCCGGTGGGCCAACGGGACCGCGAATGAGGCTTCCCGCGGCGTTGCTGTCCAGATTGAGAGACGGCCCTCCCAAGATGTGGTCACGGGATCTACCGTTGTCAAAGGTCACGAGTGTCAGCGACAAGCCCCGGCTCGCTGGCCGGCAACCCTCCACCGCGGTGGGGTGCCCCGGGTGAAGACCTGGCGACGTGCCCCTGGGCGCGGCGCAAGCGCGGGTGTGCTCATTTTCGTATCCCCGCACCTCACGTCAGGTGCCCATTCCCACCTCTCGTGAGACCTATCCAGAACCATCAAGAGTAGGAAGGGAATCCGATGAGTGACACCACCGCCAACTGGTCTTTCGAGACCCGCCAGGTTCATGCCGGTCAGGCTCCAGACCCGACGACAGGGGCTCGGGCACTGCCGATCTACCAGACCACGTCATACGTATTCAAGGACACCGAGCACGCAGCGAACCTGTTCGCGCTCAGGGAGTTCGGCAACATCTACACGCGGATCATGAACCCGACGCAGGATGCGGTCGAGCAACGACTCGCCTCGCTCGAAGGCGGGGTGGGTGCCCTGCTCGTGGCCTCTGGTCAAGCCGCGGAGACGATCGCGATCCTGAATGTCGCCGAGGTCGGTGACCACATTGTCGCAAGCCCGCAGCTGTACGGCGGCACGTACAACCTGTTGAAGTTCACGCTCAAGAAGCTCGGTATCGAGACGACTTTCGTGGAGAACCCTGACGACCTCGAGTCGTGGCGCGCCGCCGTAAGGCCGAACACCAAGGCGTTCTACGGCGAGACGATCAGCAACCCCTCAGCGAATATCCTTGACATTGAAGGTGTTTCGGCGGTCGCTCACGAGGTTGGCGTTCCGCTCATCGTGGACAACACCGTGGCCACGCCATACCTGATTCGCCCGCTCGAATGGGGTGCCGACGTGGTTGTCCACTCGGCGACCAAGTACCTCGGCGGCCATGGCTCGTCCATTGCCGGCGTGATCGTCGATGGCGGCACGTTCGACTTCGCCAAGGACCCGGCCCGGTTCCCCGGCTTCAACAAGCCGGACCTGAGCTACAACGGGTTGGTCTACGCCCGCGACCTCGGGGTGGGCAGTCCGCTCGGCGCCAACCTGGCGTTCATCCTCAAGGCGCGGGTTCAGCTGCTTCGCGATCTGGGGGCGGCGGTATCGCCGTTCAACGCATTCCTCATCGCACAGGGGATCGAGACGCTCTCATTGCGGATCGAGCGCCACGTTGAGAATGCGGTCAAGGTGGCGGGCTGGCTGGAGGCGCACGCCCAGGTCGAGTCGGTGGCCTATGCATCGCTGGCCTCCAGCCCGTGGAAGGCATTGGCAGACAAGTACGCCCCTCGTGGCGCCGGAGCCGTCGTCGCCTTCGAGATCACCGGCGGTGTGGATGCCGGCAAGAGGTTCGTCGAAGCCCTGAGCCTGCACAGCCACGTGGCCAACATCGGCGATGTGCGTTCCCTGGTCATCCATCCGGCGTCCACGACGCACTCACAGCTCTCGCCGGAGGACCAGCTGGCCGCCGGGGTGACTCCGGGCCTGGTGCGACTGGCTGTCGGCATCGAGCACATCGATGACATCTTGGCGGATCTTGAGCAGGGGTTCATCGCCGCCAAGATCTGAGCGCCCGCCGATGGGCAATTGACACAAGGCGAAGGATTCTGGGTGCTCCGGCACCCAGAATCCTTCGCCTTGTCGGATCGGCCCCTTGAACGCCGGGTGACCGAAAACTGTTGTGCTGCAGGGACTTTCGTTGTGGATTGACCTTGCGGTTGTCGGTCGGTTCACCTATACTAGAACACATGTACGACAAGTTCTCGCAGGCACTCGCGCTGATGCGCGAGGCCTGCGAGGACGCCCAGACCGGGGCCACCTACCTGGCCTGTGTCGACCTCGCCGCCGAGGTGGACGGCGCCCAGCAGGTGATCAACGCGGCCGCGGCGGTCCAGGTGCTGCGGGTGGCGCAGTACGCCGCCCNNGGCGATGGGGCCGGTCGCGGCCAGCCGCAGGATCGAGACCGCCGCCGTCCTCGCATCGCGGCTGCCGCTGACGTTGGCCGCGATGAGCGCCGGAGACCTGGACTCGTGGCGGGCCACGATCATCGCCACCGAGCTGTCCGAGGCCAGCCCAGCGTCGTGCGCGGCGGTGGAGGCCCTGATCCACCCAGCCGTGCTTTCCGAAGCCCCCGGTGCGGTCACCAAGAGGGTCCGACGGGTGCTGGCCCGCATCGACGCCGATGCGCTGCGGATCAAGGCCGCCAAGGAACGCCTCGACCGGTTCGTCCACGCCTACCCCTCCCACGTGCCCGGCCTGACCACCTGGGTGGCCTCGCTGCCCGCGGCGGACTCCGCCGCGTGCTGGGCCGCGATCGACGACCTGGCCCACCGGATGCACGGCGACGACCCGACCCGCACCCTGGAACAAGCCCGGGCCGACGCCCTGGTCGACCTGATGCTGACCAACGTGGACGTGTCCACCACGGTCACCTTGATGATCCCGGTCCAGACCGT
>PKWT01000224.1:4628-4816 GCA_003132125.1 Micrococcales bacterium
CAGATCTGCGCCATGGGCTACGAGATCGGCGGCATCGGCGTCATCGGCGGCGACGTCGTAGCCGCCATCCTGGACCGGTTCGACACCCGCATCGCCCGGGTCCTGCTCGACGAACACACCGGCGTCGTGATCGAGACCAGCACCACCGAATACCTGCCCAACGCGGCCATGCGCCGATTCATCCGACA
>PKWT01000224.1:4893-5163 GCA_003132125.1 Micrococcales bacterium
ACCGCCAGTACGCCACCCACCCGGTCAACCACCACGAGCTCGCCGCCTGACGCTGCGGCCTGGCGTTCCGCCTGATGCTGGGTTGTGTCGCCGTTGCGCGGCCGCAGCGTGGATGCGGTTGGGGTGGTCAGGAGCCGAGTGCGGCAGAGACGAGCTCTTGTGCTTCGGCCTGAACCTGCGCGAGGTGCCGAGGCCCTTTGAAGGACTCGGCGTAGATCTTGTAGACGTCTTCAGTACCGGAGGGTCGTGCGGCAAACCAGGCGCTCTCCG
>PKWT01000426.1:0-17066 GCA_003132125.1 Micrococcales bacterium
GCCCCCGCCTCGAGCGCGATGATCCAGCCGGCCGCGAGATCCCACGGGTTGAGGCCGGACTCGTAGTAGGCGTCGACCCTGCCGCACGCGACGGCGCACAGATCCAGCGCGGCGCTGCCGGCCCGGCGGATGTCGCGGATATCGGGCAAGATCGCGCGGAGCACCTCACCCTGGCGAGCGCGCACCTCGGGCACGTAACCGAAGCCGGTCGCGACCAGTGACTGCAGCAGGATGTCGACCGCGTTGACCCGGATCGCGGTCTCCTCGTCGCCCATCACGACGTAGGCACCCCCGCCCCGTCGGGCGTGGAATACCTCTCCCGTGATCGGGTTACAGATTGCTCCGGCGACCGGTCGCCACTGCCCTGGCGTCCCGGCGTCGCCGATCACGGCGGCCACCGAGACGCAGTACGCGGGGATGCCGTAGAGGTAGTTGACGGTCCCGTCGATCGGGTCGATGACCCAGGTGACGCCGGAGGTCCCAGCCGAAGCCCCGTCCTCCTCGCCCAGAACGGCGTCATCGGGCCGGGCGCCCAGCAGCATGCGTCGCAGGAGCAGCTCTGACTCCTGGTCCATCACGGTCACGATGTCGTTGACACTGCTCTTGGTGTCCAGCACCCCCATGCCGCGCGGGCGCTCGTCGACGATGAACCTCCCGGCGGCAGTGGCAGCCGTCACCGCAAGCTCCTCGAGCTCACGAAGGAGCGGCTCGGGCATGTCACGGCCCGACGACACCAGGTCAACAGCCATCAGTCGGACCCACAGAGCGCAGGGCGCGATGCCCGCAGGTTGGGACAACAACCCGGGCGGCATACGGGCGGAAACACGTCGTCGCCCGGCCAGGAACGAACGTCCGAGGGAGCCTGACCTCGGGCCTGCGCAGCTCGCTCGAACACGAGGTCGACGAGACCCGATACGAACTCGGGGTCGGTGCCGACCGTGGGAACGCGCACCATCTCCAGGCCAACGTCGGCCGCCGTCTGCGCGGCTTCGGTGTCAAGGTCGAACCGGACCTCCATGTGATCGGAGACGAACCCGATCGGCGCCACCACAACGGTCTTGACCCCGGAGCCAGCCAGCGTCCGCAGCGCGTCGTTGACGTCCGGGTCGAGCCACGGTTGTGAGAGAGGACCCGATCGGGAGCAGTAGACCAGCTCGTGGTCCAGGCCTCGGCTCAAGGTCGCGTTGACCTCTTCGGTGATGGCTGCAGCCAGTGCCAGGTGCTGGCGGCGGTATGCGTTGCCTTCGCCGTCACCGGGGCCGGAGGTGTCGTCGATGCCCTCAGGGATCGAGTGGGTGACGAAGACCAGGCGGACCTCATCGTCTGCACGCGGTCCAAGGGCGCGCACCGCCTCGGTCACGTGCCGCGCATTCACGCGCGAGAAGCCGGGGTGGTTGAAGTAGGGCCGCACCTTGTCGACCTCGATCTCACGTCCCTCATCAGCGAGGGTCTGCACGGCAGCGGCGAGGTCCTCGCGGTACTGGCGGCAAGAGGAATAGGAGCTGTAGGCGCTGGTGATGATGGTGAGCACGCGGCGCATGCCGGCCTCGTGGGCGTCGCGCAGCGTCTCGGTCACGAAGGGGTGGAAGTTGCGGTTGCCCCACAACAGCGGCGTCGCGATCTCGCGGCGGTCCAGCTCGGACCGCAGGGCGCTCAGCAGCGCGCGGTTCTGGTCGTTGATGGGGCTCTTGCCGCCGAACGAGTAGTAGTGCTCGGCCACCGCGGCGAGTCGCTCGTCAGGGATGCCACGCCCGGCGGCCACGGTGCGCAGGAACGGCATCACGTCGTCGGGCTTTTCAGGACCGCCAAAAGACAGCAGCAGTATGCCGTCGTACGGGGCAAGTGGGCCGGTGTCGGTCCCGGGCTGGGGCGAGGTCACAAGGTTCTCCGGTTCGCGGGGAAGGTGGCTGGAGATCGGCGGCGTCAATCAGGATGGTTGTCCCAAAACTACCGTTGCGGCGTGGCTTGTGCCCTACCGGCCGTTGAAGATGGCAGAGTCTGTTGTTGTCGGGCGACCCAGGAGATGGCGATGCAAGACCTGCAACTTATCGGCGTACATGAGGACGGTGAGCACCTCCTGCTCAGCGGAGCCGAGGGCGCCCGTTTTCGGATGCCGGTCGACGAGCCGTTGCGGGCGGCGATCCGGCATGACCGGCCGCGCCTGGGACGGCTCCAGACGGAGAACGACGGCGGCCTGCGCCCGCGCGATGTGCAGGCCCTGATCCGGGCTGGTGCCTCCGCCGAGGAGACCGCCGAGCGGGCCGGATGGCCGGTCGAGAAGGTCCACCGCTACGAGGGCCCGATCCTGGCCGAACGTGAGCATGTTGCCGGTCTGGCCCGTGCTGCCCGTCTGCGCACACGCAACGGTGCCTCCACAGGCGCCAGCGCTCCCACGCTGTCCGCACGGGTGTCAGCGCGGCTCAAGGGCCGCGGCGTCGACCCCAGGGAGGCCAGCTGGGACTCGTGGCGGGCCGACGACGGCCCATGGACCGTCGTCCTGACCTTTGCCGCGGGAGGACGCCAGCGTCAGGCGTCATGGAGCTTCGACCTTGCCGACCGGGCCGTCTCTGCCGTCGATGACGAGGCCCGCTGGCTGAGCGAGGAGGAGCAGCTCGCCGCAGGGCCGATACCCGCCCCGCATCTGGCATCGGCATCGGTGCGCACCACCAGGGTCTATGACCTGGAGGCCGAGGGTGGCCTTCGGACCAGCACCCACGCAGATCTCCCCGACGAGCCCATCGACCTGATGACTGCGATGCGCGAGCGCACCACCGCGCGGAGCCGCCGCAAGCCGGGCGGTCGTCGTGGCTCACCCCACGCTCCCACCAACGTGCCAGGTGCCGGTGACCACGTCCCCGACCAGGCGTTGCCCCTTGAGAACCTGGCGTACGACCCCGAGACGATGCCGCCTCCCCCGGCTGCGCACGCCGACCCCGATCCGTCTGGTGTCGACGGTCGCCCTGAACCGGACGCGGCCGCCTATCTCATCGACCTGATCGATGAGCCGGTCGAGCCGAAGGCGGCGACGGCGCGGACCACACCAACCGCACCGACCGCGCGCCGCAAGGCTGCGCGCAAGGGTGGCCGGCCGAACGTCCCGGCCTGGGACGAGATCATGTTCGGCTCAAAACCTCGCGTCGACCATTCGTCTTCCTGAACGCCNNTTGAGCCCGGGCGTCGGAATCGGGCAGTAGTCGAGGTCGAACGGGAGGAGCTCCGGCGAGATCGCCACGGCCCGAGCGGCGTGAGACGTCATCCTGCGCATGTAGTGGCGCCGGCACAGCACCTCGTACTCCACGACGCCAACCTCGTCGGGTGCGATGTCTCCCACCACGATCTGCGCACCTTCGAGAACCATCGCACCATCCACGACCCGCGCGTTGGTCGTCGCACGGCGGCCACACCAGCACAGCGCTTCCACCTGGAGCGTCTGGACGCGGTCGGCCAGCTCGATCATCCGTTGCGACCCGGGGAAGAGCTCGGTCCTGAAGTCGGCAGTGATACCGAAGGCGTAGACATCGACATCCATCTCGTCCACCAGCCTGGCGAGCTGTTCGACCTGTGCCGGCGTATAGAACTGGGCCTCGTCGCAGATCAGGTAGTCCACCCGCTGGCCGCTGGTGGCCCGGCTCACGACGACGTCCCAGAAGTCGAGGCCGTCCAGCACCTCAAGGGCGGTGGTGGCCAGACCAAGACGTGAGGACAGCACCGCCTCGCCGGCCCGGTCGTGCTTGGTGAATATCAGCCCCGCCCGCCCCCTGGCCGCGTGGTTGTGGTCCATCTGGAGGGCCAGAGTGGACTTGCCGCAGTCCATCGTGCCGGAGAAGAAAACGAGTTCAGCCACGGAAGGGAACTCTAATGGGTGCAGGTCACGGNNGCGATGTCCCGCGCGGCCACCTCGACCAAGGGGATCGCCATCTCCTCGGGGGTCAGCGATCCGTGAAGACCCAACAATGCCAACAGCCGTGGTCGCGCGGTCCGGGAGTCAACGATGGCGAAGTTGTCGCGCATGGCCACGATGACGTCGCCGATGCGGGGCAGGACATGTTCTGAGACAGCGCCGAACAGCCCGTGTCCGATCGCCTCGTCCCGGCTCAGCACCCAAGCCCGCGTATCCACCCGCTCGCGCCACGTGGCGAGCACGTCGGAGGTGGCGCCGGGCTCGCAGTACAGCTGGAGTGATCGAGGCTCACCGCCCACGTGCCGGACACCCCCCGCCAGCTCGGCGTCGTGCGCAAGGTCGATCCGCAGGGCGTGTGGGGCATCGACCATGCCGTGGTCTGCGGTGACGTAGACCGAGGTGTCCGGGGGGACGCTTGCCACGAGTCGGGCGAGGGACCGGTCGATCAGCTCAAGCTCATCACCCCACTCCCAGGACTGGCAGCCGTGGACGTGCCCCACCTTGTCGAGCTCTCCCCAGTAGAGATAGACGAGGGCGCGCTTGCTGGCCCGCACCGCGGTCAGCGCCGCATCAACCCGCGCCCCGAGGGAGTGCGCCGCCTTGAACGTCCCACCACGCAACGCCGCATTGGTCAGCCCCGAACCGTCGAAGAACCCCGGGCCGACGCGGGTGACGGTCAGGCCGCTGGCGGCCGCACGCTCGAAGACCGTTTGGCTCGGCTGCCACACGCGCGGATCCGGCCCATCTTCCCAGGACAGCTCGTTGAGCAGGCGGTCCTCACCGGGGACGAGCACCTCATAGCCGACAAGTCCGTGGGCGCCGGGCGGCAGACCCGTCCCAAAGGTGCCCATGCTGGTCGCCGTGGTCGATGGAAAACCCGCACAGATCCGGTATGCCGAGGGCAACAGCCCGCGCAGGAACGGGGCGTGCCCGCTGCGCTGGCGCAACAGGTCATATCCGAGCCCATCGATGAGCACCACCACCGCGCGGCGCGCCGGAAGCAGATCGAGCAGGTCGCGCGGAACGCCATCGTCCCGGACCGGCTCTGCCACTCCCAACGACCGCACCACGGCAGGCAGTACGCCGGCCAGCCCAGAGGCGTCATACGCAGGCGGCAGGTTCTCGTCGAACACGGAGGGGGCCTCAGTGTCCAATGGCCGCCGACAACGATCGCGCGAACGCCATGGCCTGCTCCAGGGCTGGCTCCCCGTCGGCATCGGCGCTGATCCGCAACCCGATGTCGTCAGTGGCGATGGTCCCCTCATAGCCGTGGTCGGCCTCGCAGCTCGGGTCGCCGCAGGTCGCAGGCATCACGTCGACCCGGCTGACCGCACCCCACCCCAGGGTCAGGGTGAGCTCGCGTCCCAGTGAGCCGGGCACGTACGTCGCAGGGGACGTCACCACGTGAGTCAGCATGACGCCGCGTACGGCACTGAGCGGCACGCACTCGGATGTCGCAGTCACGGTCGCACCGGGCGCCGAGTCGTCCGGTTGCGCGCCTTCATCCTCGGACGAGTGATCGTCCGCATGGGCGACGACGAGTCGGGTGGGAGTGAGGGCAAGCACGGTGATATGTCTGCGGACGCTGTCGTGGTCGAACGTCGTCTCCTGGTGCACCAAGTGCGACACAATCTCGTCACCGGCGACAGCCGACTCGACCACGTCCGCCACCAGCGCCGGGTAATAGCCGGCGCGCTCGATGTCCTTGGTCAGCACGCTCGGGAGCGGACGTCGTTGCTTCGTGACCTGATCGGCGGTGTTACCCATGGGACCCATCTTGGCCCATGCCCCCGCTTGGCGCCCACCTCGTGCTCCGTAGCCGCAACGACCCCGACCGCCACACGCTGCGCGCTACCTCAAGAACCGCCGTTCGGTGTCAGTCCGAGCGGCTGCCGGCGCAACGAAGATCTCAACCCCCAGCACGTCGACCCCACCGGGATGGGCCATCACGGGGTTGATCTCCAGCGAGGCCACGTCCGGCTGCTGGTCCGCCAGGACGGACACCCGCGCGATGAGGTCGGCCAGGGCCGCGCGATCTGCCGGTGCGGCGCCGTGATAGCCGTCGAGCAGGGGGGAGGCCTTGACCGATGAGATCAGATCCATCACATCGACATCGGTCAGCGGCGGGATCCTGTGCCCGATATCACCGAGCAGGTCGGTCGGCGGCCCCGCGATGCTGAAGCTGACCACAGGTCCGAACAGCGGGTCCTCGGCTGTGCGCACGACACAGGCGACCCCCGGTGTTGCCATGCGCTGCACCACCAACATCTTGGCATCGATGGGCGAGAGCCTGAAGGACAGCGACTCGAAGGACTCGCGGACGGTCGCCTCGGTTCGCAGATCGACCCGGATGCCGGCCAGCTGTGTCTGGTGCCGGACGTCGGACGAGATCGACTTGAGCACGACGGGGTATCCGAGCTGCTCGGCCGCGGCGACCGCGTCGTCCGGCGTCTCCGCGGGAAGTGTCGGCCAGACCTCCACGCCGTATGCCGTCAACAACGTCTGGGCCTCGGTGGGCGTCAGTGCCCGCCCGGCCGGGGCTTCGGTCAGGACTCGCTCGATCAGCTCCTCGCCCGCGGCGCGGTCCAGGCCCGACGGTGCGACCGGCTCTCCGCGCTCGCGAGCTCGCCACTGTCCGTAACGGGTCGCGGCAACCAGCGCGCGAACGGCGTCCTCCGGCATCGAGTAGGCAGGGATCGCCCGCCGCGGACGGCGATCGTCGCCGTCCTCGCCCTGACCGCCGGACAACGTCTCGGTGACACCCCTCATACCCAGAAAGGTTGCCGCGCAGGGCTTTTCGGACTTGGCGGCCGACGCGACGACCATGTCGGCAATCTCGTCGTCACACGTTGCCAGCGGTGGGATGCAGCAGGTCAGGACGCTGTCCACGCGTTCATCCCCGAATGCCGCGTCAAGAGCGGCCGCGAACTCGACAGCCGTGGCGTCGGACGCCACCGAGACCGGACCGTGGGTAACCTCCAACCCCCAGCCGACGCATGCCTGCGCGGTGAGGGCCCCGAGTGCGTGCGAGTTGCCGACGATTGCCACCCGGTCGCCACGCGGCAGGGGCTGGTGGACCACCAGCTGGGCCACGTCGAAAAGCTGGTGCACGTTCTCGACCCGGATCACGCCGGCCTGACGCAGCATGGCGTCAAAGGCCCCGGGCGGCACCCGCGTCGCGCGGACCCGGTGACCAGGCGGGACGCCATACGCGCTCATCGCAGACTTGACCACGATCACCGGCTTGCGCAGCGAGAGCTGCCGCGCGATGCGGGAGAACTTGCGGGGGTTGCCCACCGACTCCAGGTAGAGGCCGACCGCGTGTGTGTCGTCGTCGTCGATCCAGTACTGCATGAAGTCGTTGCCGGAGACGTCGACGCGGTTGCCTGCCGACGCAAAGATCGAGATGCCGAGGTTGCGCCTGGCAGCCGAGGCGAGCACGGCGATCCCGAGCGCGCCGCTCTGGGAGAACAGGCCCAGAGTGCCGGCCGGCGGCATGGCAGTGGCCAGGGAGGCGTTCATCCGCACATCTGGGTGAGAGTTGATGATGCCGAAGGAGTTGGGACCGATGACCCGCATGCCGCTCCTGCGCGCGCTCTGCAACAGCTCAACCTGCAGCTGCTCACCCGCCGGGCTGGACTCGGCAAAACCGGCGGACAGCACCAGCAACGCTTTGACCCCCGCCGCTGCGCAGTCGTTGACCACCTCGATCACCGACTCAGCCGGAACTGCGACGACCGCGAGGTCAACGTGGTCGGGGATGTCGGTGACCCGCGAATGGGCCTTCAGCCCCGCAACTTCCCGCGCCTCGGTGTTGACGGCGTGGACCCGGCCCGTGAAGCCACCAGCGAGGATGTTCTGGAGCAGCCGATGACCGATCGAGTCAGTCCGGCGGCTGGCGCCGACCACAGCGATCGACTCGGGGAACAGCACGGAGTGCATGCTGACGGCCTCGGCGCGGTGCTCCCTCGACTGTCGAACCGCCTGCGACTGGGCCGTCGGCTCGATCTCGAAAGCCACCGCGATCACGCCGTTGTCGAAGTGGTGGTTGACCTCGTACCCGGCATCGTTGAAGACCTGGATCATCTTGCGGTTCTGCGGCAAGACGTCAGCCACGAACTTGGCCACTCCCCTCTCCTGGGCGACGGCGGCCAGATGCTCAAGGAGGACCGACCCCACTCCCTTGCCCTGAAAGGCGTCGGAGATGTTGAAAGCAACCTCAGCCGTCTTCGCATCCAGCCTGTCGTAACGGGCGACGCCGATGATCTCCCCGCGCACCGTCGCGACGAGAGCCACGCGGCTGTCGTAGTCGACCTGGGTGAATCGGGCAACATCCTTGTCGCTCAACGTCTTCAGTGGCGCAAAGAAGCGAAGGTAGATCGACTCGGCGGACTGTCCAGCGTGGAAGCGACGAAGTCCGTCGCCGTCGTCGGGGACGATCGGACGGACGTGAGCCACCGACCCATCCCGGAGAACGACATCGGCCTCCCACTCGGCCGGATACCCGTCAGGGCGCGTCGTCGGATCGGTCATGGCATCAGAATGTCAGACCAATCGCGGTGAACGTCGCTGAGACTCCGATCTGAGACTCCGACCAGCAACTCCGACNNACTCCGACCCGTGACTCCGACCAGCGGAAACGGCTTCGGGTGGCTAAAGTCGGGCCATGGTTGATGCATACGCACAGTTCCGCAACGCCCGAGACCTTCTGCTGTCGTCGCGGACCGACTACGACCGTGCGATCACGGACTACTCCGCCCCCCTGCCACCCGACTTCAACTGGGGCCTCGACTGGTTCGACCGGGTTGCGGCCGATGCCACGACCGGCGCGCGGGTCGCCCTCAAGCTCGTGGAGGCCGACGGTTCAAGCCACGCGGTGACGTACGCCGAGATGTCCGCCCGCTCCTCGCAGGTCGCCGCCTGGTTGTCCTCGTTGGGTGCCGTCAAGGGCGACCGCCTCCTGCTCATGATGGGCAACCAGGTGGAGCTGTGGGAGACGTTGCTGGGCTGCATCAAGCTCGGCGTCGTCGTGATCCCGGCCACCACGTTGTTGACCCCTGCCGACCTGGACGACCGGATCACGCGCGGTGGCGTGCGACACGTCGTCACCTCTTCGGTCGACGCCGGCAAGTTCGCTGACGTCCCCGGCGCCTACACACGAATCGCTGTCGGCGAACCCGTCCCCGGCTGGACAACATATGACGAGTCACTGGGTGCCGCAACCGAGTTCACGCCACCTGAGTCAGCGGGCGGCGATGACACCCTGCTGCTCTACTTCACCTCTGGGACGACCGCCCAGCCCAAGCTCGTCGAGCACACTCACCTGTCCTATCCGGTGGGCCACCTGTCGACGATGTACTGGATCGGACTGCGGCCCGGGGACGTCCACCTCAACATCTCGTCGCCGGGTTGGGCCAAGCACGCGTGGTCGTCCTTCTTCGCTCCCTGGAACGCCGAAGCCACGATCCTGGTCGTGAACCAGCCACGCTTCGACGCCGCCGGACTGCTCGCGACCATGGCGCAAGAGTCGGTAACCACCTTCTGCGCGCCTCCGACCGTCTATCGAATGTTGATCCAGCAGGACCTGGCGCCGTGGCGTAGCCGGCTGTCCATCCGAGAGATGGTGGGTGCCGGAGAACCGCTCAACCCCGAAGTGATCGAGCAGGTCCAGAACGGTCTGGGCGTCGTGATCCGGGACGGGTTCGGACAGACCGAGACAACGGCTCAGGTGGGCAACACCCCCGGCCAGGAAGTTGTCCCTGGATCGATGGGGCGGCCCCTGCCCGGCTATGACGTGGTCCTGCTCGACCCGGCGACTGGTGATGAGCAGATGGGTGCCGGCGCGGAGGGTGAGCTCTGCCTTCGCCTCTCCGGTGCGCGTGGGCGCCCAGTGGGGCTGATGGTCGGCTACCACGGCGACAACGAGAAGACCGATGAGTCGATGCGCGACAATGCGTATCACACCGGCGACGTGGCGTCCCTGGACGCGCGAGGCTACATCACCTATGTCGGGCGCGCCGATGACGTGTTCAAGGCCTCGGACTACCGGATCAGTCCGTTCGAGCTCGAGTCGGTCCTGATCGAGCATCCGGCGGTTGCTGAGGCAGCCATCGTGCCCTCACCGGACCCGACCCGCCTGGCCGTGCCGAAGGCGTATGTCGTTCTGGCACCTGGCTACGCGCCGACAGCAGAGACCGCCGAGTCGATCCTGGCCTACGCGCGAGAGCACCTCGCGGCATACAAACGGATCCGTCGCATCGAGTTCGCCGAGCTGCCCAAGACCATCTCGGGCAAGATTCGCCGCGTCGAGCTGCGTGGCCGCGAGGAGTCTGCCCACGGGGCTGGTGCCGGTGCTGACGCCTCGAGCCGGGCAAGCACGACCGAGTTCTGGGAGTCCGACTTCCCCGGGCTCAAGAACTGAGGCTCAACGCAGCTCGAAGAGCACAGTCACGCTGACGCTCACGTCCTGGCTTCCGGGCTCGATCGGAACGCTGGCCATGTCTTTCGCCGAGGCGGCGTTCAACCCATAGGGCATGGGGATCGGCGACGGCGTGGTGACGTCCTCGGAGATGCTGATGACGTCGCCCAAGCTGCGACCGGCGGCTCGGGCGTACTGCTCAGCCTTGGCCTTCGCGTCCGCAAAAGCCTTGTCCCGTGCGCTCGACACGAGCGCCCCGGTGTCCTCAAGATCGAGGCTGATCCCGTTGACCCGTACGGTGTTTCCCCCGGCGCTGACAGCCTTGCCGATGACGTCACCGGCGCGGCTCATGTCACGTAGCCGGGCGCTGATGCTCTCGGTCACCTGGTAGCCCTTGAGCCGGGGTGACGAGTTGTTCGAGTAGTCGTACTCGGGCTGGATGTTGAGCCCTGATGTCTGGAGGTCCTTCTTGGCAACGTCGTTGTCGAGCAGGGACTTCTGGACGGCGGAGGCCGACCGGTTTGCCGACGCGAGCGCTTCGGACACCGATGTGGCGCTCGCGACCACGGACAGGTCGAGCCGCAGCGTGTCCGGAGTCCCTGCAACCTTGGCCTTTCCTCCGACGTTGATGCCCGGAGCTCCGTTGATCGGGTATGCCACGGGCTGGGTAGATGAGGTGGCAGCGGCCCTTGTCGAGGCTGTGACCACGGTTCCCCCGGCGCGAGCCGCGCCGATGAGGTAGGTGACGGACAACGCGATGACGGCGAGAACGGCCATGGCAACGCGANNCGTCGAAGGGTGCGACACCATGGGTCAAGGGCTTGCGGACGGCGTGGCACAGTGGCGCCATGGAGTTCTCCGAGGTCGTCCGCAAGCGCCGCATGATCCGTCAGTACGACCCTGAGCGTCCTGTGCCTGCCGAGGTCATCACCACCGCACTTCGCAACGCGATCCGGGCCCCGAGCGCCGGCTTCAGCCAGGGCTGGGACTTCGTGGTGCTCACCGAACCCGAAGAACGACAGGCATATTGGGCCTCCACCACCGATGTCGACGACGACATGGACTCATGGCTTGAGGGCATGCAGACCGCGCCGGTCCTGATCCTGTGCCTGTCCGACGAAGCCACTTACCTACGGCGCTATGCCGAACCGGACAAGGGCTGGAGCGACATGGATGAAGCCCGCTGGCCAGTGCCCTACTGGGACATCGATACGGGGATGGCCGCCCTCATGATCCTGCTGACTGCGGTCGACGAGGGGCTGGGAGGCTGTTTCTTCGGTGCGCCCCCCGAGACCCACGAGGATGTCTTCGAGGCGTTCGCAATCCCTCATGACCGCAACCTGGTGGGCGTCGTGTCCCTGGGGTATCCCGTGCCGCATACCAAGAGCGGCAGTCTCAAACGAGGCCTTCGAGGGTTGGACCAGGTGGCCCACTACGGGAAGTTCGGGTGTCATGCCCAGGATCACAGGTAGCGCTACCGGGGCGACCTCGTCTGAGCCCAAACATGGACGTTGCTCAAGCCTGAGTGCGCATGAGGTGCGGCGGCCTGCTTCGGCTGCCTGGCGAGGCACCCCCGCGTGACGGCTGACTGCCCCTACCGCCCGGCGGGTCGGGGGCCGCTCGCTCGCGGCCGTGGGTGAAGATGGGGGTGCTGGGCTCATCCACCGACTGACCCGCAGGGAGAAGTACCGCGCATGGCACGCCGCACGTCATCAACACCACCGCCGGAAGCAGACTTCACCGAGCGGATCGTCGACATCGACGTCGAGGAGGAGATGCAGGGAGCGTTCCTGGAGTACGCCTACTCGGTCATCTACTCGCGTGCCCTGCCGGACGCCCGTGACGGGCTCAAGCCTGTGCAACGGCGAATCCTTTTCGGCATGAGCGAGCTCGGGCTCCGACCCGAACGTGGGCACGTCAAGAGCAGTCGTGTCGTCGGCGAGGTCATGGGCAAGTACCACCCTCACGGCGATGCCTCCATCTATGACGCGCTTGTCCGTATGTCCCAGCCCTTCACCATGCGTCTGCCGCTCGTGGACGGGCATGGCAACTTCGGGTCCATGGATGACGGGCCGGCGGCCGCCCGCTACACCGAGGCCAGGCTGGCACCGGCGGCCATGCTGATGACCAATGGCCTCGATGAGGAGACCGTCGACTTCGTCCCCAACTATGACGACCAGCTGCTGCAGCCGTCAGTCATGCCCGCAGCCTTCCCGAACCTCCTGGTCAACGGTGCCAGTGGTATCGCCGTCGGGATGGCCACGAACATGGCACCGCACAACCTCGTCGAGGTCATCGGCGCTGCGCGTCACCTCATCGCCAACCCACAGTGCTCGCTCGATGACCTGATGCGATTCGTGCCCGGCCCCGATCTCCCCGGCGGCGGCAAGATCGTCGGCTTGGAGGGGATCCGCGATGCCTACCTGACCGGGCGTGGGTCGTTCCGCACCCGTGCCACGACCCGGATCGAGAGCGTCACTCCCCGCAAACAGGGCATCGTCGTTACCGAGTTGCCCTACCTCGTCGGGCCCGAGAAGGTCATCGAGAAGATCAAGGACCTGGTCCAGTCCAAGAAGCTCCAGGGCATCAGCGATGTCAAGGACCTGACCGACCGCAAGCACGGCCTGCAGCTGGTCATCGAGATCAAGGGCGGTTTCCGCCCCCAAGCGGTCCTGGAACAGCTCTTCAGGCTGACGCCGATGGAGGACAACTTCGGCATCAACAACGTCGCGCTGGTCGACGGGCAGCCTCGCACCCTTGGTCTGAAGGAGCTCCTGCGCGTCTATGTCGACTTCCGGCTGGACCTGGTGCGGCGCCGGAGCACCTACCGCCTGCGCAAACGCGAGGAGCGGCTGCACCTCGTCGAAGGTCTCCTCATCGCGATCCTGGACATCGACGAGGTGATACAGGTCATCCGTGCTTCCGAGGACGCCGTGGTCGCCAAGGTCAGGCTGATGGAGGTCTTCGATCTCTCCGACCCGCAGGCCACCTACATCCTCGACCTGCAGCTGCGCCGGCTGACGAAGTTCTCCCGGACCGAGCTCGAGACCGAGAAGGCCGACCTGGAGCGCCAGATAGAAGCGCTCAAGGCGATCCTGGGTGACGAGAAGCTGCTCCTGAAGACGGTCTCGAACGAGCTTGCTGACGTTGCCAAGACGCATGGGACGCCGCGGCGTACGGTGCTGCTCGAGTCGGCAGGCACCCCCCTCTCGGCCACACCGCTGGAGGTCACCGACGACCCATGCTGGGTGCTCCTGTCCTCCACCGGGTTGCTGGCCCGCACCACGAACGCGGACGCGCTACCAACGGAGGGCGGACGCCACAGGCACGACGCGGTCATTGCCGCTGTGCAGACCACCATCCGGGGCCACGTCGCCTTGGTCACCTCCCGAGGGCGAATGATCCGCCTCTCCGCGCTCGACCTGCCGATCCTGCCGCCGACGAACGACGCGCCTTCCCTTTCAGGCGGGGCTCCCCTCGGGGCATTCGTGGACCTTCCCAGGGACGAACAGCCCCTGACCCTGATGTCGCTGTCCGCGGACTCCCCCGGCCTCGCGGTGGGGACGGCCCAAGGAGTCGTCAAGCGCGTGGCGACGGATCACCCCGGAAACAAAGGCGATTGGGAGATCATCAGTCTCAAGGATCATGACGAGGTTGTGGGCGCGGTCGAGCTGCGTACCGGCGGTGAGGATCTCATCTTCATCACTTCGGATGCCCAGCTCCTGCATTTCTCGTCCTCGTCGGTGCGCCCGCAGGGTCGTTCCGCAGGTGGCATGACCGGCATCAAGTTGGCTGACGGCGCACGCGCCGTGTTCTTCGGCGCGCTCGATCCTGCTGCGTCCAACCTTGTGGTCACCTCGAGTGGCTCGTCGGGAGCCTTGCCGGGCACCGAGCCGGGCTCGCTCAAGGTCACGCCGTATGCCGAGTACCCGGCAAAGGGCCGTGCCACCGGCGGTGTCCGTTGTCACCGTTTCCTGCGCGGCGAGGACACCCTGGTCCTGGCCTGGGCCGGCGGTAGCCCAGCACGGGCAGCTGCCGCCAACGGGGTTGCCCTGGAGCTTCCCGAGGCCTCAGGACGACGCGATGGGTCCGGTTTCCCTGCAGCCACCGCGATCGCGGCCATCGCCGGACCGCTGCCAGAGCCCATGGTCACCTCCTCGGTGTACGCACCCTCGGGACCCGCATCATCAGGGCAGACACCCTCGACCGCACCGGATGGTCCGGAGATGCTCCCGGAGTTTCCCGCGGGCCGCTCGTGACCGGTGCTTCTGCCGAGGCCCACGCACGCAGCGAGCCCGATGCATGCTCGGTCATCTGGGACAGGGCACACGGCTCAGCCCTGGGCACCGCGCCCGCCGCGTGGTTCTGGATCGCCCTCGAACAGAGCGGTCCGTGGGGGCGCCAGGCAGCGACACAATCCCGTCTGGACCCTGCGCTCGGCCTGGCGCTGGATCGCCGGGCTCAGGAGGAGAGCGGCCGGCTGATCCTGATCCGTCGTCCTGGTACCCACTCGACGGCGCACGAAGGGGCACATCGGGTCTACCTCGCCGGCGGACTCGCCCATCGTCCTTGGCTGCTGCAAGCAGATCTCCATGACCCGGCCCAGCTTCTCGGTCTTCCGTGGGCTGCTCTGCGCGAGGGGGACATGGGGACGGTCCGCTCCTGGCTGCCGGCGTTCGACGCGTCCGCTGGTCCGATTCTGATGATCTGCTCAAACTCGAGACGGGACATCTGTTGCGCGGTGCGTGGCCGACCGGTAGCGCTTGAGTCCTCGTCCCAGCGTCCGGGCCGGGTGTGGGAGTGCTCGCACACCGGCGGACACCGCTTCGCCCCGACCGGCGTTCTTCTCCCCCATGGCCAGGCTCTCGCCCGGCTTTCCTCGGCAACAGCGGTCGCCGTGGTGGATGCCGCGGCACGCGGCGAGCTGCCTGTGGAGCTGCTGGGCGCGGCGTACGACCGAGGACGCAGCCATCTCACATCTCCGGAACAGGCGGCCGAATCGGTTGTGCGACAACAGATTCAGGAGCCGACCCTGCTCGCGCTCACGACGAAGGGTGTGCCACACGCGACCCTGGCGAACGCGTGGTGCTGCCGGGTCAGCCACATCGATGGCCGACACTGGGATGTCGTTGCTGTACGCGGCTCAGGCGGCGAGGACCGACCTGAGTCCTGCGGCGGGATGGCAGTTCCCACCTGGCAGTGGTCTGTTCTCAGCGGTGTCGGTCCATGAAACCGAGCATCCTCACCCATGCGTCTGAACACGCGGAGGTCCACTCGGTGAAGGTTCGATCGAAGAAGGAGTGCGGGGCGCCGTCGTACATGACGTACTCGTGCGCCTTACCAGCCCCGGTCAGAGCGCGGTCGAACGCCTCGTTGTCCTGGGGTGAGGTCGCCTGGTCGGCGCCGGCTGCCAGCACGAGAAGCGGTGCGGACATCGCGTCGATGTCATGGAGAACCCCGGCCGGGATGCCATAGAAGCCCATACATCCAGCGGCGCCGAGATCGGTAGCCGCCAACCGCCAGGACTCAGCACCGAACTTGCAGAAGCCGAGAGTGAACACCGGGTTCTTGCTACGTTCCCGCAACCGGGCAGCAGCCACATGGGCGTCCGCCAGAACGTGTGCCGGCTCAAGGGCTTTCGCGTGCGGCATGTAGTCGAAGCCTTCATCCCGGGGGCTGGTGCCGGCGGTGCGTCCATAGGGGTCGAGCGCCACGACATCGACGCCGGCGAGGGCGAAGCTGAGCGCAAGGTCGGTGTAGTACGGGTGCATCCCACGTATGTCTGGAAGCAGCACCAGGCTGGCCCCACGGCGGGTCACCGGCACCGCGTCGTATGCCGCGAACCTGTTGCCGTCTGCGGCGGTCAGCTCACAACGCCCATGCTCACCCACCTCGCTTGATCTGGGAGGGTCGGGCGGACGCTGATCGTTGGTGAAACACATGCAGTCAGTCTCCGCCCGTCCGATCGCGGCCACCAGACCTGAACCGACACAAACTGATCAAGAACCTGCGCCGGCGCGGTCAGGCGTCGATGCGTTGGCGATCGAGCTCGGCTGCGGAGTCGATGATGAAGTCCTTGCGCGGGGCGACGTCGTTGCCCATCAGCAGGTCGAAGACCCGCTCGGCGACCTCGGCATCCTTCAGAGTCACCCGGCGCAGCGTTCGGTGCCGGGGGTCCATGGTCGTCTCGGCCAGCTGGTCGGCGTCCATCTCACCCAGTCCCTTGTAGCGCTGAAGCGGCTGCTTGACCTTGCGGCCCTTCTTCTCCAGGGAGCTCAACGTCTTGCGCATCTCAGCCTCGGTATAGGTGTAGAGGAGCTCGTTCTTCTTCCCGCCCGGGTTGATCACCTCGATGCGGTGCAACGGCGGCACCGCGGCGAAGACCCTGCCGGCCTGGACCAACGGGCGCATGTAGCGGAAGAACAGGGTCAACAGCAGCGTCCGGATGTGGGCGCCGTCGACATCCGCATCGGTCATGATGATGACCTTGCCGTAGCGGGCTGCCTCGAGATCGAACGAGCGGCCAGAGCCGGCACCGATGACCTGAAGGATCGCCGCGCACTCGTTGTTCTTCAACATGTCGCCGACGGATGCCTTCTGGACGTTGAGAATCTTGCCGCGGATCGGTAGCAGCGCCTGGTGGTCCGAGGACCGGGCAAGCTTGGCGGTGCCGAGCGCGCTGTCGCCCTCAACGATGAACAGCTCGGTCCGCTCGACGTCACTGCTGCGACAGTCGGCCAGCTTGGC
>PKWT01000426.1:17122-17690 GCA_003132125.1 Micrococcales bacterium
TTCTCGATGATCTTGGACACGATGGCTCGGACTGCTGAGGTGCCCAGAACCTCCTTGGTCTGACCCTCGAACTGCGGCTCCGCCAGACGCACCGTCACCACTGCCGTGAGGCCGGCCAGGATGTCTTCCTTGTCGACCTTGTCCGACCCGACCTTGAGCCGGCGGGCGTTGATCTCGAGCTGCCTGCGGAACACCTTGAGCAGCGACTGCTCGAAGCCCATCATGTGGGTCCCGCCCTTGGGCGTGGCGATGATGTTGACGAACGACAGGGCTTTGGTCTCATAGCCGGTGCCCCACCGCAGCGCCACGTCGATGCCACACTCACGCTCAACCTCGGTGGGGGTCATGTGTCCGCGCTCGTCGAGCACCGGCACGGTCTCGCGGAACGTCCCGGACCCCTGCACGCGCCACACCTCGGTCAGGGCCGGGTCGACCGCCAGGAACTCGGCGAACTCGCTGATGCCGCCGTGGTGCAGAAACGTCTCCTCGTGGGGACCGTGCTCGCCAGGCGTGCCCGGCACGCCGCGTTCATCGCGGATCACCAAGCTCAGACCCGGGACCAGATACG
>PKWT01000187.1 GCA_003132125.1 Micrococcales bacterium
CGGCGTCGACGACGGTCTTCCAATACTCCTGCGTCCGCTGCGGCGAGAGCGCGCCGGCCACGGTGACGCCGGCCTCGCGCACCTGACGAATCCGCACGGTGATCAGCTCTGGCTTGATCGGCTCGGAGTAGATCTGCTGCAGTCGCGCGGTTGCCGAGGCGGGGTCCAGCCCGGCGATCTCGGCCAACAGGGGCGTCGGGTCGTCATAGCGCGTCCACAGGCCCTCGAGGTCCAGCACCGGCAGGCCGCCGAGCTTGCCGAAGGCGATGGCGCTGTCAGGAGACATCACCGAGTCCATCGGCGCCGCGATCACGGGGAGTGGGAAGTGATAGGCGTCAATCTGCCACGAGGTCGATACCTCCTCGGGGTCACGCGTGCGCCGCGAGGGCACCACCGCGATGTCGTCGAAGGAATATGCCCGGCGCCCACGTTTGCCGCGGCCGATCTCGATCTCATTCACCCGCCTAGGCTATCGGCCAGCGGCCGTGTGTCAGCGGCGCCCGCGCCAAAGACGTCAACGCCGGCTGTAGTTGGGTGCCTCGATCGTCATCTGGATGTCGTGGGGGTGGCTCTCCTTGAGCCCCGCCGCGGTGATCCGAATGAACCTGCCACGAGCCTGCAGCTCGGGGATCGACGGGGCGCCCACGTAGAACATGGACTGACGGAGGCCACCGATCAGCTGGTATGCCACGGCCGCGAGCGGACCGCGGTAGGGCACCTGACCCTCAATTCCCTCGGGGATCACCTTGTCGTCGTCGATGATGTCGCCCTGGAAGTAACGGTCCTTGGAGTAGGACTTGCCCCGGCCGCGGGACTGCATGGCGCCAAGCGAACCCATGCCGCGATAGGACTTGAACTGCTTGCCGTTGATGAAGACCAGCTCGCCCGGACTCTCCTCGCAGCCGGCCAGCAACGAGCCGAGCATCACGGTGTCCGCACCCGCCACGAGCGCCTTGGCGATGTCGCCGGAGTACTGCAGGCCGCCGTCGCCGATCACCGGAACCCCTGCCGCCTTGCACGCCAGGGCTGCTTCGTAGATCGCGGTGACCTGCGGGACCCCGACCCCGGCGACGACGCGGGTCGTGCAGATCGACCCCGGACCCACTCCGACCTTGACGCCATCAGCGCCAGCGTCGATCAGTGCCTGAGCGCCGGCGCGGGTGGCCACGTTGCCGCCGACGATGTCGACATGTGCCACGCCTGGTTCGGACTTGAGCCTGCGGATCATGTCAGTGACGCCCTTGGCGTGACCGTTGGCCGTGTCGACGACCAAGAGGTCGACGCCGGCCTCGACCAGTGACATCGCGCGCTTCCAGGCGTCGTCGAAGAACCCGATCGCAGCCCCGACCCGCAGGCGGCCCTCGGCGTCCTTGGTGGCCAGGGGGTACTGCTCTGTCTTGACGAAGTCCTTGACAGTGAAAAGACCCTTGAGCCGCCCGGCCTCGTCGACCAGAGGGAGCTTCTCGATCTTGTTGCGCGCCAGCAACGCCAGCGCGTCCAGCTTGTCGACGCCGACACGCGCCGTGACCAGCGGCATCGGGGTCATGACCTCGGACGCCGGACGGCTGAAGTCCGTCTCGAAGCGCAGGTCGCGATTGGTGATGATGCCGACCAGCAACCCGTCCGCGTCGACCACGGGCAGGCCCGAGATATGGAACTGCCCGCACAGCTCGTCGACCTCGGCCAGGGTCGCGTCCGGAGTGGTGGTAACCGGGTCTGAGACCATCCCCGACTCGGAGCGCTTGACCCGGTCGACCTGCCGGGTCTGATCCTCGATCGAGAGGTTGCGGTGCAGGATGCCCATGCCGCCTTCGCGGGCCATAGCGATGGCCATCCGGGCCTCGGTGACGGTGTCCATGGCCGCAGAGACCAGCGGCAGCTTGAGGGAGATGTTGCGGGATAGCCGGGCAGAGGTGTCGACCTCGCTGGGGATGATGTCGGTCGCTCCGGGGAGCAGGAGCACGTCGTCAAAGGTCAGGCCGAGCGCCGCGAACGGCGCTGGGACTGCGGATTCCGGGGCGCCGGGTGAGCTCATTTGCCGATTCTACCTGCGGTAGTTGGGAGAGTGCCCCGTCCGTGAGGGCAGGGGTGAATCCCCTGCGACGTTTACGGACGGTTACGTCTCTTGTCGGTGCCGGCGGTTACCGTCGGTTTTGTGCAGCGGGCGTTCAAGTTTCGGTTGTACCCGACGAGCAAACAGCATGATGCTCTCGGGTTGATGCCCTGTGCGCCGCGCACGCGGAGCTGTACAACGCCGGCCTGCAGGAACGCCGGGACGCCTGGCGAATGCGTAAGACCTCGGTCAGTGCCGCTTCGCAAATGTTGCAGCTGAAGGAGATCAGGGCCGCCCGCCCGGACCAGGCCGTGTGGTCGGCCAGGTCGCAGCAGCAGACGCTGCGCCGTCTGGATAAGGCGTTCGGGGCGTTCTTCCGGCGGGTCAAAGCCGGGGAAACGCCGGGCTATCCGAGGTTTCGGGCCGCCGCCCGCTTCGACTCCGTGGACTTCCGGCACGGCGACGGGATCAAGTTCCANNCCCGCTGGTTCGTCGTCATCCCCGTCCAGGTCCAACCCGAACCCCTGCCGGCCACGGGTGCGGTCACCGGTATTGACCTGGGGGTCGCCTCGTTTCTGACTACCTCCGAAGGTGTGCACGTCCCCAACCGAGGCACCTCAAAGCAGTCGCAACCAGGCTGGCTGTCGCGCAGCAGGACCTTGCCCGGAAGAAGCGCGGGTCCAACCGGCGTCGGAAAGCTGTGTCGCGGGTTGCCGCCCTGCATGGGACGGTCCGGCGGCAGCGGCTGGATCACGCCCACGAGACCGCCTTGAAACTCGTCCAGGACCATGACCTGATCTGTCACGAAGCCCTGCAAATTCGGAACATGACCCGGCGGGCCAAACCCGTCCCCGACCCCGAGAACCACGGAGCGTTCCTGCCGAACGGCCAGGCTGCGAAGTCGGGTTTGAACAAGTCCATTCTTGACGCGGGATGGGGGGTGTTCCTGAGTGTGTTGACCGCCAAAGCTGAAAAAGCTGGACGGGACCTGATCCCAGTGAACCCCGCCAACACCTCCCGCACCTGCCCCGAATGCGGACACTGTGCCAAGGGAAACCGGCCCTCACAAGCCGTTTTCACCTGCCAGCAGTGCGGGTTCACCGGGCATGCCGATGTTATCGGTGCGATCAACATCTTGCGGGCAGGAACTGCCCTTCGCGAAACCGCTCACGCGGCCTAAGGAGAAGCCCCGTCCGTAAGGGCGGGGAGGTTCACGGTAGGGAGGCGGTGCGCGGACGGACGTCGTGGCGCCGGTGCGCGCCACCGCCCCAACGCTGCTGAAGTCAGGTCCGCCAGCGCACGAGCCCTCTCTTGTCGTCAACATTTCTTGGTCAAATCTTGACAGACCATCCTCGTTTCACGCGCCATCCCACGGGTAGCGTCCACAGGGCGGGGGCAGACCACTGACCTGAGGTGAAGGGTCCACCTGGGAACGGCTTGCGCACCGGCCTCGCGCCGGGTCATCGAAGGAGACACCGTTGGCTGAAGTCACCCGCCTGCCGGGGCCGGTCGCAGACCTGTGGCAGTGGCAGCTCGACGGCTCCTGCCGACGTGAGAGCCCGGACATCTTCTTCCACCCGGATGGTGAGCGCGGCCCGTCCCGGCGCGACNNGTGTGGGGTGCCATGACCTCGAACGAACGTGAGGCAGCCTATGCCGGTCCGCTCGGCTTCTCCACCGCAAGCCGAGCCGCGAGCTGAACGTGGGCGACGCCATCGAGGTGCCCATCCACGATGACATGATCCGACTGGGGCAGCTGGTGAAGCTGGCCGGTGTCGCCGATGACGGAGCGCACGCCCGGGCCCTGATCGAGGGTGGCGAGGTCAGCGTGGACGGCGAGGTGGAGCTGCGACGGGGGCGCCAGGTCCATCCGGGCTCGACGGTCGAGGTCGCCGGGACGAGGATCCAGATCATCTCCGCCTGAGCGAGACAGGATGAGGCACGTGGGTGATGGACAAGGCGCGGCAAGGGTCAGTCAGAGCAGCGCAAGGATCGTCGCCGTGGCGTCGTACTCGTCGGTGGTGACCCCGAGCGAGCGGTTGACCGGCGCGCCTCCGGGCCAGGTGTGACCGCCGCCGTTGACCGTGACCAGCTGGGCGCCGCAGGGGTACGTGGTGGCCGCGATATGCGGGGCAACCCTCGTGGTGACGGCCTTCCGGCAGCCGTCGAGGGCAGCCCAGGCTGCAATGGCCGCAGTGGCGGGCGGGGTCGCAAGGTATCCGGGCCGGTTGTCGGGTCCCCCATGGTAGGGATCGACCGGGTCGGCGTCGCCATGGACGGCGACGATCCGGAGCCGGCCGCAGCCCGCCGGCGGGTTGATCGACGCCGCTACCGTGACCACCGCCCGGACCCTACCCGGCATGGCGCACGCCGCGAAGACGGCCATGTCACCACCATCACTTATCCCGGTGATCACGACTCGGGCCGGATCGGCGCATTCGGTGGCGACCAGTCGCGTCACCAGCTCGGACAGGAACGACACATCACGATTGCCGGGGGCCTCGGAGAGGATCCAGGCCTTGGCGGACCCCGCAGCCTGAGGCAGCACCGCAAGCACGCCGGCTGCCATGGCCCGGGCCGGAATCCGGCTCTGTGCGGCGAGCTCCTCCGATGTCCTGCCGTATCCGGGCAGCCCGATCACCAGGGGTAGCCGGTGGTGACCGTCGTCCCCGGCCGGGACAGCGAACAGAGCCCGCCGTCCGCCGGGCAAAGCGAGAACTACTGTGCCGGCGACCCGTGCGTGGCCACAGTCCGGCCTGGGGCTCGGCGGTGGGGCGGTGGTCAGGACAGCCGTCGGCGCTGCCGAGGTTGGCCCCGGATTCCGTCCACTCGGGACCGCGGCAGGAGGGGATCCGGCGCAGCCGGCAACGGCCAGCATGAGCAGGATCGCGGCCCCGTGTGAAGGCAAGTGCACTGCCCCAGCATCCCTCCCCTCCCCGGTTTCGGCCACAAGGGGTTGGCCTCACCCCTGGTTCATCGGCGATGGTCGGTGTACCGGGGGTCGGTCTCCCACCACGGGCGGCCTGTGTCCGGTTCAGCGTCGAGCCGGGCATCCACGGCTTGGGCTTCGGCGGTATCCGAACGCACCCACCCCACGATGACCGCACCGAGCAGAGGCACCCCCACCAGCTCGCCGACAAGCAGGATGAGGCCGCCCCCGATCCGCTGATCCCATAACGGATCAGGGCGGCGGGCATAGTTGGCGACTTCCGGGGAAAGCAGCGTGGGCCAGGTCATGATGACCAGGCCTGGCACAGCGTCCAGGAGCCCGTCAGCGAAGGCGATCAGGGTGCGAACCGGGTGAGTGCACCACGTTGGGAGCATCTGTTCCCCGAGCAGGGGCAGGACGACCAGCGTGCCGGTTCCCACCAACGCGAGGTAGGTCAGTTCACGCACCCACGGGTGATCCAGCGAGGCGCTCAGCCAAGGCGTCACGAATAACAGCAGCAGACAGCCCACCGCCAGCACCGAGCTGAACAGCGGGAACATGAACACCCGCGCCGGTCCCCCCCTGAGCCACCCGGCGAGCCCTTGCCCCCGTTCACCCCACGCCTGCTCCGCCAGCCCCAAGGGATCGCCCAACGCCAGGCCCACCGGCGTCACCGCCGAGAGAACCACAGCCTGCGCCGCGGCCGCGGGGAGCAGGACGCCGCGGTATGCCGCCAAACCCCCTGCTGACGCCAACACCAGTGAACCGACGCCCAGCCCGAAGAACCAGAGGGCGCGCAGCGGCGACCAGCGCACGCCGCGCCTGCGTGCGGCAGCCATGCCTGCCGCATACCCGGTGGTCAGCAAGACGACAAGCGCAAGCCCGATGGGGTCGGCGATCCACTGCGTGACCAGTGACGACGGCGTGAATGGTGGCACGGGGTCAGTCTGGCCCCGATCCTTTCACCACCGGGCAAGGGCGCGGCCATCCGGACGTTTGAGGCAAGATGCGGGCATGAATGAGGACTCCATGCGGGGCGGTTTCACTCACGATCCAGGCGAGTACCTGAACCGAGTCGGCGACTTCCTTCGCGGGATGCCGGTAGAGCACAACGTCTTGTTGAGCAACGCTTCCAGACGCGCAGGGCGGGAACAGATCAACGACGCAGACCTCTGGTTGTGGGTGGAAGCCGGCAATGAGGTGGTGGCGGCGGCCCAGCACACGCCACCCCATGGCGCCTACCTCTCGACCGGCCCGGGCGAGGCGATGAGACTCATGGCCCAGATGCTCTGGGAACAGCGCCCGTGGCTGCCCGGCGTCGCAGGTACGACACCCTCGCCGGGGGAAGGAAGTGGGCTATCGCCGTGTGGGCGATACGGTCCAGCTGCGATTCCCGCGACGCAGCCAGTGAGCGCAGCGAAGGCCGCAACCCCGAGGGGCTGCGGCCTTCGTGGCTCTAGAGGCGTTGGTCAGTGGCCGTGGCCGTGACCCTGGCCGCCGGCGGCGGGCTCCTCCTGGACCTTCTTCTCGACAACGAGCGTGTTCGTCGTCAGGACCATGGAGGCGATCGACGCGGCGTTGCGCAATGCCGAACGAGTGACCTTGACCGGGTCGATGATGCCGGCCTTGATCAGATCGCCGTATGCGCCGGTCTCAGCGTTGAGACCGTTGCCGAGCTCGAGCTCCAGGACCTTGGACACTGCCACGTAGCCCTCGAGGCCGGCGTTCTCGGCGATCCAGCGCAGCGGCTCGGCTGCGGCCTTGCGCACGATGTTCGCGCCCGTGGCCTCGTCGCCGACCAGCCCGAGATCGTCGAGCACCGACACGGCATGGACGAGAGCGGAGCCGCCACCGGCGACGATGCCCTCTTCGATGGCCGCCCGGGTCGCCGAGATGGCGTCCTCGATACGGTGCTTCTTCTCCTTGAGCTCAACCTCAGTGTGCGCGCCGACCTTGATCACGCAGACACCGCCGGACAGCTTGGCGAGACGCTCCTGGAGCTTCTCGCGGTCCCAGTCCGAGTCGGTTCGCTCGATCTCGGTCTTGATCTGGTGAACGCGGCCAGCGACCTCGTCCTTGTCACCGGCGCCGTCGACGATGGTCGTGTTGTCCTTCGTGACCACGATGCGTCGGGCAGTGCCAAGATCAGCAAGCATGGTCGACTCGAGCTTGAGACCGACCTCTTCGCTGATGACGGAGCTGCCGGTCAGGACGGCGAGGTCCTGCAGCATCGCCTTGCGGCGGTCGCCGAAGCCCGGAGCCTTGACCGCAACGACCTTGAGGATCTCGCGAATCTTGTTGACCACCAGGGTGGACAGCGCTTCGCCGTCCACGTCCTCGGAGATGATCAGCAGCGGCTTCTTGGCCTGGGCAACCTGGTCAAGGATCGGGAGGATGTCGGCCACAGCCGAGATCTTGCCCTGGGTGATCAGCACGTAGGCGTCCTCAAGGACGGCCTCCATACGCTCGGGGTCGGTCACGAAGTACGGCGAGAGGTAACCCTTGTCGAACTGCATGCCCTCGGTGAACTCAAGCTCGGTGATCGCGGTCTGGGACTCCTCAACCGTGATCACGCCGTCCTTGCCGACCTTGTCGAACGCTTCGGCAATGAGGCCACCGATGATCGGGTCCTGCGCCGAAAGGGCAGCGACCTGGGCGATCTCTTCCTTGCCTTCGACCTCACGTGCGTTATCGAGCAGACGTGCGTTGACAGCCTCGACGGCAGCGTCGATGCCGCGCTTGAGCGATGACGGGTCAGCGCCGGCGGCAACGTTGCGCAGGCCCTCCCGGACCATGGCCTGAGCCAGAACGGTCGCGGTGGTCGTGCCGTCACCGGCGACGTCGTTGGTCTTGGTGGCGACCTCTTTGGCGAGCTGCGCGCCAAGGTTCTCGTAGGGGTCCTCGAGCTCTATCTCACGAGCGATGGTCACACCATCGTTGGTGATGGTCGGAGCGCCCCACTGCTTGTCGATGACGACGTTGCGCCCCTTCGGGCCGAGCGTCACCTTGACCGCGTTGGCGAGCTTGTCCACGCCACGCTCGAGCGACTTGCGCGCCGCGTCGTTGAACTCCAGCGTCTTAGCCATGTGCTTCCTTAACTACTCACAGTTCTTGGGTATTGATGACAGAGCCCCGACGCGAACCTGTTGCAGGCACGTCGCCGGGGCGCGTCATACAGCGGCTGAAATCAGCGGACAACGACCGCGAGGACGTCACGAGCAGACAGGATGAGGTACTCATCACCGTCGTACTTGACCTCGGTGCCGCCGTACTTGCTGTAGATGACCTTGTCGCCGACGGCAACGTCGAGCGGAACGCGGTTGCCGTTGTCGTCGATCCGGCCTGGACCGATCGCCAGGACCTCGCCCTCCTGGGGCTTCTCCTTGGCGGTGTCCGGGATCACGAGGCCAGATGCAGTGGTCTGCTCGGCCTCGCTGGACTTGACGACGATGCGGTCTTCGAGGGGCTTGATGGAAACCGACACGTGGGACCTCCCCTTCGGGAATGTCGAAGATGGACAGGAACGAATGCTGTGCAGGGAGCGCTGTGAGCGATCCGTGCTGCGATGGGTGCGCTGGTCGCCGTCGCGGGGGTCGACCTGCTCACTGCTCGCGGTTAGCACTTGCCTATGGCGAGTGCTAATCAGAATCTAGGTCGCCGATTAGCACTCGGTCAACTCGAGTGCCAGAAATCAGCCCTCAGCCGAGTGGGCAGCGACCCGTCCTGATGGTGGAGGATGGCAGCCATGGACCTCGCCGCAGTGAAGAAGCTGATCTCCGGCGAGGGCTGGGGCCTGTTGCAGTCCCTCCCCCCGTACGACGAAACCACCGTTCTCGCGCTGGGCGAGGGGCTGCGTGCGGCAGGGTTCGACACGGACCTGGTCGCGGCCGCGTTAACGCAGTCACGGCTGCGAGCCAGGGGCCGCGAGAAGTTTGGGGACTTCGCTGCAGGCATGTTGTTCACCGCTGACGGGCTCGAACAGGCCACGAGGCTGGAGATCGCGGCCCGTCACGCCCAGCGGTTCCGCCGGGCCGGGATCCGCCAGGTGATCGACCTCGGCTGCGGCATCGGCGCCGACGCCATGGCTATCGCAGGGCTTGACCTCCAGGTCAATGCCGTCGAGGTCGACGAGATGACCGCACTGCTGGCCGGGGTGAACCTGCGGCACTGGCCCGGAGCTGTCGTGTCCGTCGGGGCTGTGGAAGACACCCAGCTGCCGACAGGTGAGGGGGCACGGCATACCGGCGCCTGGCTCGATCCGGCCCGGCGAACTCCTGGGGTCTCGGACGCACACGGCCGGACCCGGCGCGTGTTCAGGCTTGACGCCATCTCACCGTCGTGGGCCGCTGTACAGTCCATCGCGCGGTCGCTGCCGGCCACCGGAGCCAAGATGTCTCCGTCATTGCCTCATGCCGCGGTGCCCGCAGGCACCGAAGCACAATGGACATCGTTCGCCGGCGAGGTGCTGGAGTGCGCGATCTGGTGGGGCCCCCTGGTGACCAAGGCTGGGCGGTCGGCGATGGTGATCGGCTCCAAAGGCCGGTCGTACACCGTGCGCGAGGCGGACGCCGGCCCCTCCGGTGGGTCTGCGCCGGTGGCTTCGTCGTTGGCGCAGGTCGGGGCGTGGCTGTACGAGCCGGATCGGGCCGTCATCCGGGCCGGGCTCACGGGCGCGCTGACCTCGGCCGTGGACGGCGTCGAGCTCGACTCCGGCGTGGGCTACGTGACCTCGTCCAAGTGCGTCGAGGTCGGCTATGCCCGGCGGTTCGCCGTCACCGAGTCAATGCCGTTGAACGTCAAGGCGCTTCGGGCGTGGCTGCGGGATCGCGATGTCGGTCGCCTGACGATCAAGAAGCGTGGAGTGACGCTGGATGCAGATGGGCTGCGTCATCAGCTGAGGCTTTCCGGCCCGGAGGAGATGACCCTGGTGGTCACCAGGGTGCGCAACCACCAGGTCTGCCTCGTCGTCCGACCGGCCTGATTCGAGGCCCTGAGATCAGCTCGGGGCGGTCAGCAGCCCGTGGCAGCGGATCACCCGCTCGCGCCACCACTGCTCACGGTCTGCCGGAGCCTTCCAGCGCTCGAGCAGCTCCTCGTCGATGGTGAGCTCCCGCAACGCAATCGAGCCGGCCAGTGGCACAAGGGAGTCATCGGTGACGTCACCCGCCATCAGCTCAAGGGTGCCGAGGCCACAAGCGAAAGGCAGCTCGGGCAGGGCTGCGGCCAGCGCGAGACCAGCGCGGATGCCGACGCTTGTGTCCAACGCGCTGGAGACCACGGTCGGCAGCCCGCACTCCTTCGCGATGTCGAGCGCGGCCTGCACCCCACCCAGCGGCGCCACCTTGATCACGATGACGTCGGCCGCTTCTTCGCGTACCACTCGCATCGGGTCAGCGGCACGCCGAATCGACTCGTCGGCCGCCACCAGGACGTCAATGCCGTTGCGTGCCAAGGCAACTCGCAACGAGGCTAGTTCTTCGACGGTGGCGCACGGCTGCTCGGCATACTCCAGCCCGTATGCCGACAGCCGCCTGAGCGCGTCCGTCGCCTCGGCGACCGTCCAGCCACCGTTGGCATCCACCCGGATCCGCGCCCCCGGACCCATCACGTCCCGGACCGCGGCCACCCGGTCCACATCGTCCTTGAGCACTTGGCCCCGTTCGGCGACCTTGACCTTGGCAGTTGAGCACCCGTCATACCGCGCGAGAATCCCAGCGACCTCGCGTACGAGGACCGCAGGCACCGTCGCGTTCACCGGAATCGACGTGCGCACCGGATCCGGCCAACCGACCCACCCGGCCTCGATGGCCGCCGCCAGCCAGCGGGAGGCCTCGGCATCGTCGTACTCGGGGAACGGCGAGAACTCACCCCACCCCTTCGGGCCGTGAACCACGGCCACCTCACGCACGGTCACACCCCTGAACCTGACCCGCATAGGGATCTGCACCACCGACAACGTGGCGAGCACCTCGGCAAGATCAGGCGATACGCGGAGCGACATGCGCCTATCCTCGCTGACGTGAGCGAACCCAGCGTGAATGAACCCAGCGCGAATGAACCCAGCGTGAGCGAGATCTTCGACCCCAGCGCCTGGTCGTTGGTGCAGGGCTTCGACTTCACCGACCTCACCTACCACCGGTCGATCATGGAAGGGCCGGCGAAGGGCACCGTCCGCATCGCCTTCAACCGCCCTGAAGTGCGCAACGCCTTCCGGCCGCACACCGTCGACGAGCTGTATCGCGCGTTGGACCACGCCCGCATGTCCCCCGACGTAGGGACCGTGCTGCTGACCGGGAACGGCCCCAGCGAGAAGGACGGCGGCAGGGCCTTCTGCTCCGGTGGCGACCAACGGATCCGGGGACGCAGCGGCTACCAGTACGCCGAGGGTGAGACCGCGGAAACCGTTGACACCGCTCGGGTTCAGGCACAGGGTGGACGGCTGCACATCCTCGAGGTGCAACGCCTCATCCGCACGATGCCCAAGGTCGTCATCGCTGTGGTCAACGGCTGGGCGGCAGGGGGTGGCCACTCGTTGCACGTCGTGTGCGACCTGACGATCGCCAGCCGCGAACACGCCAGGTTCAAGCAGACCGACGCCGATGTGGGGTCCTTCGACGCCGGCTACGGCTCGGCCTACCTGGCCAAGATGGTCGGGCAGAAGCGCGCCCGCGAGATCTTCTTCCTGGGGCGCACCTACTCAGCGGAAGACATGCAGCGGATGGGCGCAGTCAACATCGTGGCCGACCACGCCGACCTCGAGACCGAGGCACTGCAGATGGCCAGGGAGATCAACGGCAAGAGCCCGACCGCCCAGCGGATGCTCAAGTTCGCGTTCAACCTGACCGACGACGGTCTGATGGGCCAGCAGGTGTTCGCCGGTGAGGCGACGCGGCTGGCATACATGACCGACGAGGCTGTCGAGGGCCGTGACTCGTTCCTGGAGAAGCGCGACCCTGACTGGTCGCCGTACCCCTACTACTACTGA
>PKWT01000497.1:0-3099 GCA_003132125.1 Micrococcales bacterium
TGGCGGCGGTCTTCTCGCCGATTCCTGCAACACCTGGCAACCCGTCGCTTGCGTCACCGCGAAGCGTGGCCATGTCCGCATAGGCCTGACCGGTGGGCACGAGGTACTTGCTCTGCAGGAATGACTGGGTGACGACGTCGGGATCACGGACCCCGCCGCGAGCGGTGTAGAGCACCCTGACGCCTGCATCGTCGTCGACAAGCTGGAACAGGTCGCGGTCGCCGGTGACGACGTCGACCAGCTGCTGGCCGCGCGCGCGGCGGGTCAAGGTGCCGATGACATCGTCCGCCTCGTAGCCGTCACTGCCGATCCGGGCAATCCCCAACGCCTTCAGCGCGTCCGCGATCAAGGGCACCTGTGGGGTGAGGTTCTCTGGGCTCTCCTCCTGGACCGTGCTGCCCTCGGTGAGTCGGTGCGTCTTGTACGTCGGGATGGCGTTGGCCCGAAACGCCGGTCTCCAGTCGTTGTCCCAACATGCGACCAGATGGGTCGGGCGATGGGTGCTGACCAGAGTCGAGATCATCTCGAGGAAACCTCGCACCGCGTTCGTCGGCGGCTCGTCCGGGCTCCGTCGCTGGTCCGGGACCCCGTAGAAGGCACGGAAGTACAACGAAGCCGAGTCCAGGAGCATCAAGCGCTGGGTCATGGTGTCATCGTGTCATTACACCCCGTGCGCATCCACAGGTGCCGATACCTCAGTACCCTTGCCCCATGGAGGATCTGGATCGCAGCATCGTCGGTTTGTTGTCGCAGGACGGGCGCATGAGCTTCACCGATCTCGGCAAGGCAACTGGGCTGTCGACCTCGGCCGTGCACCAGCGGGTGCGCCGGCTCGAGGAGCGCGGGGTTATCCAGGGTTACCGCGCGGTGATCGACCACAACGAGCTGGGGCTGCCCCTCATCGCCTTCATCTCGGTGACGCCGCTGGATCCGGCAGCCCCGGACGACGTGCCGGACCACCTCCGCGACATCTCGGATATCGAGGCCTGCCACTCGGTCGCCGGGGAGGAGAGCTACATCCTCAAAGTCAGGGTGTCCACGCCCGGAGATCTCGAGGACCTGCTTGCCAGGGTGCGGTCCTCGGCCAACGTGTCGACGCGCACGACCGTGGTCCTGTCGACGCCCTGGGAGCACCGGTCCCACTTCACCGACTGATCGCCCGACATCAGACCGACGGCATGACATCAGACTGATGGCAGGTAGCTCGCTTCAACGAGTTCGCTGAAGCGCGCCCACGGACCGTGGGCTGATCAGAGGTTGAGCCCATGTTGCCTGCACCATCACCACCGCACATGACACGATGCGTTCATGGCGATTTCGGGGAAGCTGTTGTCCGACGGCGAGCACGTCGTCCTGAGTGTCAGAACACACGCCAAGGCGTTGATCTGGCCTGTCGTGCTGTTCATCCTGGTGGTGACCAGCGTCCTCACTGTCGCCCTGCGGCAGCACGACAACAGCGTGTGGGGCCTTGTCGCCGTGGCGGTAGCCGTTCCCGTTCTCATCCTCTGGACGTTGATCCCGTTCCTGCGCTGGACCACGTCGACCTACACCGTGACGAACCGGCGGCTGATCACCCGACACGGCATCATCACCCGCACGGGTCGCGACATCCCGCTCTTTCGCATCAACGACGTGGCCTACGAGAAGGGCCTGCTCGACCGCATCCTCGGCTGCGGCACCCTGATCGTCTCGGACGCCACAGAGAACGCCGGCGTGGTCCTGCCGGATGTCCCGAACGTCGAGAAGGTGCATCTGCAGATCTCGGATCTGCTCTTCGACAATGACGACGGCAAGGATGACGACGGCAGTCGCCCACCGGGGGAGCCGCCGCGCAACAGCCAGCCATAGCGTCACGCGCCAGGTTGCTCACTTCAGACTGGTTTGCTCAGCCGAGACCGCTTCCGGGCGCCAGAATCAGGCTGTGAAGTCTTTTGTACGACCGGACACCGCCAGAATCAGGCTCCGGAGCGGCCTCAACTGAGTAAAGCGCGTGCCTCAGACGAGCTGGGCGATCGAAGCCTCCCGGCTGGCGGTGGCTCTGACCTCTGCAGCTGCGTTTGCGGCGTCAAGCTCACCGTGCTCGCGCCACCAGGCCTGACCGGACTCGGGCAGGGTGTAGATCGGGTCGTAGTAGACGAACTCGCGGGACAACGCTTCGGTGTCGGCGGCCTCGATGGAGGTGCGGTAGTTCTTGCGCCAGAACGACATCCCGAGCTCTTTGTCGTACGTGTCGACCTGGTGGACCCAGCGCTTGCCGACGAACGGCACGTCGCAGAGGATGCGGGGCGTGGCGAACCCGGGCAGGTAACCCATGATGTCGTGCTGCAGGCGCTGTGCCTCGGCAAGGGAGAGCCGCCAGTGCTCGGCGAACGGGATCATGTCGCACATGTAGAAGTAGTACGGCGTGATCCAGGCTTCGTCCTGCAGTGCGAAACACAGGTCGAGCAGCTGGGTGACCGAGTCGTTGATGCCGCGCATCAGTACGCCCTGGTTGCGGACGTCACGGACACCGGCGTCCAGCATCGCCCTGGCGGCGGCGGCCACGGCGGGCGTCACCGACTGGGCGCTGTTGACGTGGGTATGGATCGCCAGGGAGACACCGCGCTCACGCGCTTTGGCGGCCACCCGGCCCACGCCGTCGACGACGTCCTCGGCCAACCAGTGCTGCGGCAGGCCCATCAGTGCCTTGGTGGCCAGGCGGATGTCGCGGATGTTGTCGATCTCGAGCAGGCGGTCCAGGAACGCCTCGAGGTTCTTCCACGGCATGTTGGCCACGTCGCCACCGGAGACGACCACGTCGCGGACCGCAGGGGTCGCACGCAGGTAGGCCATCATCGCGTCGTAGCGATCGACCGGTTTGAGGTCGAACTTCAGCTTGGGGATGACCGGAGTCGAGTTGCCGACGAGGTCCATCCGGGTGCAGTGGCCGCAGTACTGCGGGCAGGTCGACAACAGCTCGGCCAACACCTTGGTGGGATAGCGGTGGGTCAGGCCCTCGGCGACCCACATGTCGTGTTCGTGCAACGAGTCGCGGGTGGAGTAGGGATGGCTCGGCCAGTCGACGCGCCGGTCGCTGAAGACCGGGAGCATGTAGCGGCG
>PKWT01000497.1:3248-3883 GCA_003132125.1 Micrococcales bacterium
GGCTGTTCGATCTTTGGCTCCATAACTGGCATGATACGGGAGAACTTGCGCTCAATGCATCACCACACCGCAAGATTCGTTTACTTGGGTCCGAAAGCAGGAGGAAACAGTGGCTGTCCCGGTCGACCGAACGCTGAGCGCCTCGATCACCAGGGGAGAGAGCTCGCCTGTGGGTCTGCACCGGGTCATCGAGCCGTCGGGTGACCAGATCACGTTGCCCCAGACCGCCCAACGCCTGGATGCCTCGCCGCAGATCTGGGCGGACGAGGTTCGCATCGATGTCGAGGTCCTGAATCTGGACGCCGCCTCGTATCGCCAGCTGTGCAGCGTGCATCAGCTGCCCGGCGGCGGCACCGATGGTGCAGCGGTCAAGGCCGCCGTCCTCGACATCGTGGCGGTGCGCGGCAAGATGCAGAACCCGGTCACCGGCTCGGGCGGCATGCTCATCGGGACAGTGGCGGAGGTTGGCCCGGCCAGTCCTCTGGGTCTTGCGGTCGGCGACCACGTCGCCACGTTGGTGTCCTTGTCGTTGACCCCGTTGCAGATCACCGACGGCCTGGAGCGCTGGGACGGGCTGGGGGAGCGGGTGCCCGCCGCCGGTCACGCAATCCTGTTCGGCCGGTCCATCGCGGCTG
>PKWT01000097.1 GCA_003132125.1 Micrococcales bacterium
GCCGCCATCAGACCTTTGGCGAGGGCGTGGACGTCAGCGAGGAACTCGGCGTTCGTGATGTCGGTCCAGGCGCCGGCCGACGGTGTCGAGAACGCCACGTCGTGAGGTCGGGTGCGGCCGTTACGGACAGGGAGGTCCGACAAGTTGCCCGCGACCTCTGGGGTCACGAGCGCGGGAACCGTCATGTTCTTCACGCAGTCTCCTTTGAGACTTGGTCATAGGAGCACGTCGATGGAACGCGATCATGCGGGGATGGTGCACGCACGCGAATGGCACGCGATCGTGCGAGAACGCACCCTGAGCGAGATGAAGTCATGGACACGATGCTCATGACCGGTCTCGCTGGTCGTTTCCCCTGGGCGGACGCTCTGGGGAGAAGAATACGTCCTGAACCGGCCCGCAGGCGTCCGGCGTGCTCGTCAACGAGGCCAAGGTAACCTTCCGTGCATGGCCGATCGCACCGAGTCCAGCACCGTCATGACCGCCGCACCTGGTGCGGTCCTCGACGTCATTGCCGATTTCGACAGCTATCCCGAATGGGCAGCCGAGGTCAGGAAGGTCGCGGTGCTCTCCGAGGACGGCGACGGATGGGCTGACCAGGTCGAGTTCACGCTGGACGCCGGTGCCATCAAGGACACGTACGTCCTGGAGTACGACTGGGACGTGGCCGAGGACGGCACGGGTGTGGTTTCGTGGACCTTGGTCAGCGCGCAGGTGCTCAAGGCCATGAATGGGTCCTACACCCTTGAGGCCAGCGGCACCGACACCCTCGTCACCTATCGACTGTCGGTGGACGTGAAGATTCCCATGCTGGGCATGCTGAAGCGCAAGGCCGAGAGGGTCATCATCGACACTGCGCTGAAGTCGCTCAAGAAGCGGGTCGAGCCCTGAGCCGGAGCCGGGGGATCTCGTGAGGGTCATTCTCTTCACCGGCAAGGGCGGCGTCGGCAAGACGACGACCGCCGCCGCGACCGCCGTTCAAGCCGCACGCCAGGGCATCAAGACGTTGGTCATGTCGACCGACGCGGCCCACTCGCTCGGCGACGCCCTCGATGTCGATCTGTCGTTGGCGGCCAACCACCCCGAACCAGCCGTCGACCACGTGGTTGAGGTCGAGCCCAGCCTGTACGCCTTGCAGCTGAGCGCTGCTCACAATGTGCGACGATCCTGGCGGTCGGTCCAGGACTATTTCCTGACCGTGCTCAACTCGGTCGGTGTCGATCCGGTCGTCGCCGAGGAGATGACCGAGCTCCCGGGCGCTGACGAGATCGTCGCGCTGCTCGAGCTGCGAGCTCAGGTCGAGTCGGGTCCGTGGGACCTTGTCATCGTCGACTGCGCGCCAACCGCGGAGACGTTGCGGTTGTTGGCCCTGCCCGAGGCTCTGGCCTGGCACCTCGACAGGCTCATGCCGGCGCAGCGGGGTCTCCTGCGCAGGCTGCGCCCCGCGGCGGCAGCAGCAACCGGTCTCCCACTTCCGGAGCTGCAGGTGACGGAGTCCTTGCGGCGGTGGCGTGGGGCCCTGCAGGACATTCGGTCGATCCTCACCGCAGAGACAACCTCAGTTCGTCTGGTCCTCACCCCGGAGCGCGTGGTCATTGCCGAGTCGCGGCGGACGCTGACCTCGTTGCGCCTCTATGGCTTTGCAGTTGACCAGGTCATGGTCAACCGGGTCTTCCCCCAAACCGACCAGGAGTCGACCGACACCGCGTGGCTGGCCGGCTGGAACGATGCCCAGCAGCGAGGCCTGTCCGAGGTCCGACACTCCTTCGAGCCGTTGCCGATCGTGATCACCCCCTACCTTCCGCACGAACCTGTGGGTGTGGACGCGCTCGCAGCGCTGGCGGAGGCACGCACGGGTGAGATTCGCGATGTCCTGACACTGGCGCCTGTGCTTGGCATGACCGTGCAGCCCGACGCCGAGGGATATCTCCTGACGTTGCCCCTGCCGTTGGTGACGGCGGCCGAAGTGGACCTCAAACGACGCGGTGACGAGCTGCTCGTGGCGGTGGGTGATCATCGTCGGGTGCTGTCGCTGCCCAGTGTCCTGCGTCGGTGCATTGTCATGGGGGCGACGGTGAGGGGAGCCACCCTTCGCGTGCGCTTCATGCCCGACGAGAGAGTGTGGCCTGTCGATGACTGACCAACCCCAGCCCTCGATCGGCACGGTTGCCGAAGAGGCAGCACGGCTGATCTCGGCCTTTGCCGCGATGGCGCACGCCACCGCCGCCACCCGCGACCCCAGCCCGTATGTCGGTGGGCCGGCTCAGGACCCCGCGTCACCGGACCCGGAGCATGCCTGGCCGCCAGCGGACAGCGTTCGCCCGGACGATGTGCGGCCTGAGCGGGCATCATCGATGGGTGCGCCGACAGGTGAGCCAGACCCGGGCGCACCACCTGTCTGCAGCGCCTGTGGGGGCGTCAACGACGGCACCCCGGTTGCCTGCAAGCTGTGCCCGTTGTGCCAAGGCATCGCGCTGCTGCGCTCGGTTCGGCCCGAGACGGTGGACCGGCTGGCCGACTTCGCCTCGGCCGTTGCGGCCACTCTTCGGGACATGGCCACCCAGCCGAGATCATCCGGCCCGGGCTCAGGATCCGGGTCAGGGTCCGGGATGCCTTCGGACGGACCCATGGTGCAGGACATTCGCGTGGACGACGGGGACGAAGCATGACGCGCTTGAGAGCGACCATCGGCCTGGACATCGGCGGCACCAAGATCAGCGGTTGTGTCATCGACTCGAACGGGCTGGTTCTGGCGAGGGGACGCAAGGACACCCCCGCCCAAGATCCCGGGGCCATCGTCAGCGAGTCGGCCGATCTGATCCGTGAGCTCTCCTTCGAGCGCGAGATTGACGCGGTCGGGGTGGCCTGTGCCGGCTTCATCGACCGGACGGGGTCGACAGTGCTCTTCGCCCCGAACCTTGCTTGGCGGGACCTTCCTTTCAAACAGCTGCTCGAAACGGCACTCGGCCTCCCTGCGATCATCGAGAACGACGCCAACGCTGCCGCGTGGGGCGAGTTTCGTTTCGGCGCCGCTGTCGGCACGGCCGACATGATGCTGGTCACCGTCGGCACGGGCATCGGCGGCGGGGTGGTGACGGACGGTGTCCTCCTGCGCGGAGCCTTCGGTATCGCCGCCGAGCTGGGTCACATGCGAGTGGTCCCGGGCGGGCTCCGTTGCGGTTGCGGCAATCGCGGTTGCTGGGAGCAGTACGCCAGCGGCACGGCTCTGGTGCGGGAAGCTCGAGAGCTGGTTGTCTCCGGCACACCGCATGCTGCCCGACTCAGTGAGCTGTGCGCTGGTGATCCCGACCGGCTCACCGGACCAGACGTGACCAGGGCCGCTGCCGAAGGCGATCCAGCGGCCGTCGAGCTGCTGTCCGACCTCGGCACATGGATCGGTGAAGGCGCCGCCTCGGTGACCGCCATCCTCGACCCCGAGCTCATCGTGCTGGGCGGTGGTGTGGCCGAGGCTGGGGGGCTGTTGATCGATCCCGCTGTTGCCGCCTTCCGCCGCCAGCTGACGGGCCGCGGGCACCGGCCTGAGGCGCGGTTCGTCCTGGCGAGTCTTGGCAACGACGCCGGGATGATCGGCGCAGCCGACCTGGCCGCTCGGGCCAACCCATGAGCGACCAGCTCGCCATCGGCATCGACATCGGTGGCACCAAGGTGGCCGGCGGACTGGTTGACGTCGATGGCAACATCACCCACCGGGCACGGCGGGACACTCCGCATCGTTCCAAGAGCCCGTCGGTCGTCGAGGACACCATCGTCGAGGTTGTCGCTGAGCTGCTTCAGATAGTCGGTTCGGGGACCGTTGCCGCTGTGGGGATCGGTGCCGCCGGCTTCGTTGCCGCAGATCGGGCGACGGTGGTGTTCGCACCACATCTGTCGTGGCGGCACGAGCCACTTCAGAAGGCCCTGCAGAAGCGAATCGCGATGCCGATCTTCGTGGACAACGACGCCAACGCAGCGGTATGGGCCGAGTGGAAGTTCGGCGCGGCGCAGGGCGAGACCCATGTCATGATGATCACGCTGGGCACCGGCATCGGTGGTGGCATCCTGATCAACGGTGAGGTTCAGCGCGGTCGTTTCGGCATCGCCGGGGAGTTCGGGCACATGCAGATCGTCCCGGGCGGTCACCGCTGCGAGTGCGGCAACCGCGGGTGTTGGGAGCAGTACGCCAGCGGCAACGCGCTGGTGCGAGAGGCGCGCTCGCTGTTCTCGGCCAACTCGCCGATTGCCAGCGACCTGTTCGATCGCGCCGAGGGTATTCCGGGCAACCTGACCGGCCCGTTGATTACCCAGGCCGCCCGAGACGGCGATCCAACGGCGCGTGAGCTGCTGGCCGAGATCGGGAACTGGTTGGGGCTCGGCATCGCCAACCTGGCGGCGGCTTTCGATCCCGGCGCCTTCGTGATCGGCGGCGGCCTCAGCGCTGCTGGTGACCTGTTGCTGGCCTCGGCGCGCGAGACGTTCAAACGGCAGCTGACGGGCCGCGGATACCGGCCTGAGGCTCGCATCGTCGCAGCCGAGCTGGGCAACGACGCGGGTCTGATCGGGGCTGCGGACCTGGCCCGCAGCGGTGTCCGACCGCCGATCGGCTGAAGCCGACCTAGGTCAAAGCCGTGCGCCGTCGTCATCATCCTCGTGATCGCGCGGCAACCGTGAGATGAGCAGGGCGAATCCTCCGACGGACATCGCGATGGCCGTGAGCATCCAGCCGCTGCCCGCTTCACGGTTGAAGAGCACGAGGTACAGCAGGAGCAAGGGCCCGCCGCACATCCCCGCGATGATGGCCCAGAACTGCAGGTCGCCGACCGGCAGAGGGGCGATCGGTGGGGGCTCGAAGTGCTCCTCGTACTCGGGGTCCACCTCGTGCGCCCGCCAGGCCTGTGGAGCGGGGATGGCTTGAGGTTGGGCAGGCGTGGGCAGCGTTTCAGGCGGGTCAGCAGAAAAGTGATGGTGGTCGACGGGCGGCTTGTCGACAGTCTGAGCACCGGCTTGTTCGTGGTCGCTTTGTTCGTCGCCGGTTTGTTCGTCGCCGGGAACCTCATCGGTCGAGGGCCTCTGGGCGGGCTCCGGCGCGGCATCGTTCCAGTGAGCCACGATGTCGGCGAACATCGCGTCATGGTCGAAACCGTCGGACATCTGCCGGCGGTCGGCGTCGTTCATGACTGGGTGGTGCGCTCAATGAACTTGGCGGACTCGTCAAAGATGCGCGGAGCGTCGTTGTCAATGGTGGCAACGTGATACGAGTCCTCGAGCAGGATCTCGGTCACGTCAGTGCTTGAGATCCTCGACAGGATCAGCGCCGAGCTTGATGCGGGGACGATGTGGTCCTGTGTCGAGCGAAGTAGCAGCACCGGCTGGGTGACCTCCGGAAGGTCCCGAACAACCGAGTGCCACGCAACCAGCAGCGAGTGAAGAGCCTTCAACGGGTTGCGGGTGTAGGCCAGCTCGGTGACCCCTTCTTTCTTCACGTCATTGCCAAATGCGCTCAACGACGGCACGACATGTTTGAGGACCGGGAGCAGACGGATGAGGAGCCGGTTGATGAGAGGTTCCTCGAGCTTCACGGCGGGGTTGACCAGGATCAGACCGCTGACGCGAGGACCGTGTTCCTGGGCCAGCCTCAGCGCCAGAGTGCCCCCCATCGAGAGGCCACCGACGAACACATGGTCGCAGGTCTCGTTCAGCTCGCGGAAAGCCGCGTCGACGCAGGAGTACCAGTCTTCCCAGCCGGTGCGGTTCATCTCCTGCCAGGTGGTGCCGTGCCCGGGCAGGAGGGGGAGGCGCACGGTGAAGCCCCGGTCGGCGAGGTACTCGCCCCATGGGCGCATGCTCTGCGGCGTACCGGTGGAGCCGTGGCACAACAGGACCCCGACGTTGGATCCGTCGTGGCTGAACGGTTCGGCTCCGGGCAGAATGGTCACGGATTCGCTCCTGAGTCGTCGATGAAAACGGCGAAAGCCGTTCAACGGGAATCCTCGCACGCGGCGATACGCACGCATAGTGTCGTAGAGTTCACGCATTGGCAATGGGGTGATATCTCACATGGAGGAGGTGGTCCGGGTTGTTCTACTGGGTGCTCAAGACACTGGTTCTCGGGCCGATCCTGAGACTCCTGTTCCGCCCGTGGGTCGAGGGCGAGGAGAACATCCCGGCGCAGGGTGCAGCGATCTTCGTGAGCAACCATCTCTCATTTTCGGACTCGATCTTCTTGCCGCTGGTGCTTCCGCGGCGGATCACCTTCCTCGCCAAGGCCGACTACTTCACCGGCCGGGGCGTCAAGGGCCGCGCCACCGCAGCCTTCTTCAAGGGTGCCGGCCAGCTGCCGGTGGACCGCTCCGGTGGGGGAGCCGGCGATGCTGCGCTCAACAGCGGCCTCAAGGTCCTGCGTCGCGGCGAGCTGCTCGGGATCTATCCCGAAGGCACCCGTTCGCCGGACGGCCGGCTGTATCGCGGGCGCGTCGGCGTGGCCAGGATGGCGCTCGAGGCGGGGTGTCCCGTGCTACCGGTGGCGATGATTGGCACTGACAAGGCGCAACCGACCGGCAAGAAGGTCCCCAAGATCATGCGCATCGGCGTGCGCATCGGCAAGCCCCTGGACTTCTCCCGTTATGAGGGCATGGAGAACGACCGGTTCGTCCTGCGCTCCATCACCGATGAGCTCATGTACGAGCTGATGCTCCTGTCGCGTCAGGAGTACGTCGACATGTACGCCACGTCGATGAAGGATCGTCTGCTTGGCGCTGCCAGGGCCAAGGCCAAGGAGCTGCAGCACGAGGCCGCCGACCGGATTGACAGGATTGACAAGGGCATCAAGGGCGATGGAGCCACTCTTGATACCGATGACTTCAGTGATGACGCCAAGGGATCCGCCGATGACTCCGGCGGGGCGCCCGGGACGGCACCCGAAGACGAAGGTCATCCGCCGACGGCTCAGGGCGACGAGCGCGCAGCAAGCTAGCTGACCCAGGCCTTGCTGCGTTCGACCGCCTTCAACCACTGGCCGTATGCCGCATCGGCCGCCTTGCGCGCGCCCCGAGCCGGCTCGAAGCGGCGTTCCAGCGCCCAGGTTGCGGCGATCGCCTGCTGGCTGGACCACACGCCTGTGCCGAGACCGGCCAGGAACGCGGCGCCCAGCCCGGTGGTGTCCACGATCCTGGGGCGTTCGACGGGCACACCCAGCTGGTCGGCCTGCAGCTGCATGAGCAGCGGGTTCCTGCTGGCACCGCCGTCGACCCGGAGTGCAGGGATCGGCGTCTGAATGGTGCTGAACACGTCGCGCACCTCGAAGGTGATCGCCTCCAGGGTCGCGCGGACCAGGTGTGCTCTCGTCGTGCCACGGGTGATGCCGTGGATCGAGCCCCGAGCCTGCGGATCCCAGTGTGGCGCGCCCAGTCCGGTCAGAGCCGGCACGAACACCACTCCCTGCGAGTCGCTGACGGTGCCCGCGATGGCCGCAGTCTCAGCCGCGGACCCAATGATCTGCAACCCGTCACGCAGCCACTGGATGGCGGCGCCTGTGACGAAGATCGAGCCCTCCAGGGCGTAGGTCAGTGTTCCATCAGGACTCTGCCACGCGACCGTCGACAACAGCCCGGCATCGCTGCGCTGCAACGTTGTTCCTGTGTTCACCAGAATGAACGAGCCGGTGCCGTAGGTGCATTTGGCGTCTCCAACGTCAAAACATGCCTGGCCGAAGAGGGCGGCCTGCTGATCACCGGCCATGCCCGCGATGGGGGCGTCGATGCCCAGGAATGCTGATGGCTCGGTGCGGGCGAGCGGACCCCAGTTCGGCACCACTTCCGGCAGTGCGGCGAGGGGGACCCCCATCAGCTCGCACAGCTCGTCGGACCAGGAGCCTTGCTTCACGTCATACAGCAGGGTTCGTGAGGCGTTCGAGGCATCGGTGATGTGTGCTTCGCCGTTCGTCATCCGTGCGACGAGGTAGGAGTCGACGGTGCCGATGGCAACCTGGCCAGACCGGACGCCGGCCCATGCGCGCGGATCATGTTCACGCAGCCAGGCCAGCTTGGTCCCGGTGAAGTACGGATCGAGCCGCAGCCCGGTCAGCTCGGTGACCCGGGCGCCGTGGCCGGCTGTCTCCAGACGTTCACAGATCGCGGAGGTACGCCGGTCCTGCCAGACGATCGCCCTCCGCGGCGCGGCCAGGCTATGACGGTCCCAGAGGACCGCAGTCTCGCGTTGGTTGGTGATGCCCACCGCTCGCACCACTGCGCCAGGTGCGGCGTCCAGGGCGACCTGCGTCGCCGTCAGGGTGGCCTGCCAGATCTCCTCGGGGGCATGCTCGACCCACCCCGGGCGGGGAAAGTGCTGGGCGAACTCGGCATAGCCGCGGGCCAGCACGTCGGCCTCCTCGGTGACGAGCAGTACGGTGACACCACTCGTGCCCGCATCGACGGCCAGCACCACGCCGACGGCCCCGGCGTCGTTCCGATGGCTCAGGTCCTGAGAGTTCACTCGTCCGCCTCACGCAGAGCCTGGAGCACGCGGCTGTCGATCCCGTCCAGGGTCATCCGCATCTCGAAGTTGGCCTCGCCCGCCCAGTCCTCAAGAGCATCGTGCAGGTCTGACTGGTTTCGCCCCAGAACTGCCAGGTGCCGGCGGACCTCGTCCGCCAGCGGTCCCTCCAGTGGTAGCACCGTGCCGGGAGGGCCGAAGTAGAGATCGTGCAGATCGAACAGTCGGGCCAGCTCCTGGGTCGCGTCGGGGTGATCGTCGACGCGCAGGTCGGCCAGGACGCCGCAGTCGTCATACCCGGCGTCGGGGGCCACGGCATACAGGGCGGCGGACTGGCGTCCTCGCTTGTCACCACCTGCGCGGTCTCCGGCCAACAGCGCCTGCATCAGCCTCGGGGCCAGCGGAAGGCGGCTGTTGTCGAGCCAGGCGCGTTCCATGTCCAGAGCGACCCGTTCGCCGACCAGGATGTTTCCCTGGATCGCGTAGCCGCTGTCTGCGTCGCCGCCGCTCACGCCACCTGCCCAGTCCATGCAACCCGATCCTGTGAATGTGTGCTGGTCCGTGGCGCTGACCACACCGAGCTGACGGTCATCGCGCCCCTCGTCCAGGGAGGTGAGCCTGGCCACCGCGTCCGCAGCGTTCGTACCCTGCGAGAGCAACGCCAGGCCGTCGGCTGCGTAGGAGACCTTGGCCATCGCCTGCGTCGCGACGGCGCCCACCCCGAGGCGGGCCGCGGGGACCACAGAGCCGACGGCGATGAACTTGCTGGCCACTGCCACCCCGTAGGCATCACCGGTACGGGCCACGATCGAGAAGGTCATGCCCGCGACCCTAGCGATTGGAGCCCCGACAGTGAGCCGGTAAGTTGATTCCCATGCGCATCGGAATGTTGACAGGCGGCGGAGATTGTCCGGGACTGAACGCGGTTATCCGGGCGGCGGTGACCAAAGGAATACAGGCTTACGGCCACGAGTTCGTGGGCTTCCGCGACGGCTGGAAGGGCCCGCTGGAGGGCCTGACCCGTCCGCTGGGTCTCGCGGACGTCGAGGGGATCCTGGCGCAGGGCGGCACCATCCTGGGTTCCTCGCGGACCAACCCCTACAAGGTTGACGGTGGGCTGGACCGGATCAGGACGAACATCCAGGACGCCGGCATCGACGCCCTGATCGCGATCGGCGGCGAGGACACGCTCGGTGTGGCGAAGAAGCTCACTGACGATGGGCTCGGTGTCGTCGGCGTGCCCAAGACCATTGACAACGACCTGTCCGCGACGGACTACACCTTCGGTTTCGACACTGCGGTGATGATCGCGACCGAGTCGATCGACCGGGTGCGCACGACCGCGCAGTCCCACCATCGCGCGCTCGTCGTTGAGGTCATGGGCCGGCACGCCGGCTGGATCGCCTTGCATGCAGGGATGGCCGGGGGCGCCAACGTGATCCTGGTTCCCGAGCGCGAGTTCGACATCGAAAAGGTTGCCGCCCAGGTGCGCACCTGCTTCGACCGGGGTGTGGCGCCGATCGTGGTGACTTCCGAGGGCGCGCTGCCGATCGGCGGCGCCGAGTCTCTCAAGACCGGAGAGCTGGATGCCTTCGGGCACATCCGCCTCGGCGGGATCGCCGACTGGTTGGCCGGCGAGATCGAGACGCGCGCCGGCATCGAGACCCGCTCCGTGATCCTGGGACACCTGCAACGCGGCGGCACGCCCACGGCATACGACCGCGTGCTTTCCACCCGGTTCGGCCTTCATGCTGCCGACGCTGTCAACGACAGGGACTTCGGCACAATGGTCGCGCTGCACGGCACCGACATCGTGAGGGTCTCGTTGGCCGAGGCGGTTGGCACGCTCAAGACGGTGCCACCCGAGCGCCTGACCGAGGCCGAGGTCTTCTTCGGCTGATCCCACAACTACCCTTGGGACGTGAACACCCCAGACAACATCGAGGCAAGCCCTGACGTTCTCGCCGGCCTTGATGCCTGGCGTGACCTGCCTGCCGCCCAGCAACCCATCTGGCCGGATCCCGAGGCGCTCGCAGCGGCCGTGAGCACGCTGTCGAGCTACCCTCCGCTGGTCTTCGCCGGTGAGTGCGACGTGCTCAAGGGTCACATGGCCGAAGCGGCCCTCGGCAAGGCGTTCGTCCTGCAGGGTGGTGACTGCGCCGAGACGTTCGCCTCCGCCACGGCAGACAACATCCGCGACCGGATCAAGACGATCCTGCAGATGGCGGCGGTTCTGACCTACGGCGCGAGCATGCCGGTGATCAAGGTGGGTCGGATCGCCGGCCAGTACGCCAAGCCGCGCAGCAGCAACGACGAGACCCGTGACAGCGTCACGTTGCCTGCCTACCGCGGCGACATGGTCAACGACTTCGCGTTCACCCCTGAATCGCGCATCCCCGATCCGAACCGTCTCGTGCGGGCCTACAACGCGAGCTCGGCGACGCTCAACCTGGTCCGGGCGTTCACGACCGGCGGTTTCGCCGATCTGCGCCACGTCCACGACTGGAACCGTGGCTTCGTCGCGAACTCAGCCAACGCGCGCTACGAACGCCTCGCGATGGACATCGACAAGGCGATGAAGTTCATGGCCGCCTGCGGTGCCGACTTCGACGCGCTGCGCTCGGTGGAGTTCTTCGCGAGCCACGAGGCTCTCGTCCTGGACTACGAGCGACCCCTGACGCGGATCGACTCACGCACGGGCCTGCCGTATGACGTCGCCGGTCACTTCGTCTGGGTCGGTGAGCGCACCCGCGACCTCGATGGCGCGCACATCGACTTCGTCTCGCGAATCCGCAACCCGATCGGCGTCAAGGTGGGCCCCACAGCCGATCCGGACCACCTCCTGCGTCTGATCGACAAGCTCGACCCGGAGCGCGAGCCTGGACGGTTGACGTTCATCACGCGGATGGGTGCCGGCACGGTTCGAGAGGCGCTGCCCTCGATCGTGGAGAAGGTCTCGGCGTCCGGCGCACTGGTCACGTGGATCTGTGACCCCATGCACGGCAACGGCTTCGAGTCGCCTTCGGGCTACAAGACGCGTCGGTTCGATGACGTCGTCGATGAGGTTCGAGGTTTCTTCGAGGTGCATCGCGGACTGGGCACCGTCCCTGGCGGCATCCACATCGAGCTGACCGGCAACGACGTCACCGAGTGTCTGGGAGGGTCTGGCGAGATCGTCGACGCCGATCTGGAGAAGCGCTACGAGACGCTGTGCGACCCGCGTCTGAACCACCAGCAGAGTCTTGAGCTGGCGTTCCTGGTGGCAGAGATGCTCCAGGCATGACGAACCGGGTCGTCGACCTGCGGTCCGACACGATCACACAGCCAGTGATTGCGATGCGGATGGCGATGGTCACCGCCGAGGTCGGCGACGACGTCTACGGCGAGGACCCCACCGTTCGGGAGCTCGAGGATCGTATCGCCGACCTGCTCGGTCACGAGTCCGGCCTGTTCACGCCCTCGGGCTCGATGGCCAACCAGCTCGCCATTCGGCTTCATGTCGGGCCCGGGCAGGAGCTCATCTCCGACGAGCTGGCACATGTGTTGCGGGCCGAGATGGGTGCCGCCGCCGTGTTCTCGGGCATCACCTCACGCTCCTGGCAGGCACCGCGGGGCCTGCTGGACCCGGCCGCGCCGTTGCGCATGATGGCGCCCGATGCCGGCCCCTATCAAGTGTCGACGAAGGCGATCGTCGTGGAGAACACCCACAACTTCGGCGGTGGCACGGTCCAGCCGCTCGAGGCGATCAGCGCGCTTCGAGCCGCAACGCTCCCGTTGGGCGTAGCCATGCACCTCGACGGTGCCCGCCTCTGGAACGCACATGTCGCCACGGGCGTGGCGCTCTCGGCATACGGCCAGCTCTTCGACACGGTCTCGGTCTGCCTGAGCAAAGGTTTGGGGGCTCCGGTCGGTTCAGTTCTGGTGGGGTCCCGCAAGCACATCGACGAGGCTCGCGTGTGGCGCAAGCGCTATGGCGGTGGCATGCGCCAGGCCGGGATCCTCGCGGCTGCCGGCTTGTGGGCTCTGGACCACCACGTCGAGCGTCTGGCCGATGACCACGCCCGGGCGAGAACCTTCGCTGAGGCGATCGCGGACCGGTTCCCAGGGGTGATCGACCCGGCACATGTCCAGACCAACATCGTCATCGCCGACGTGGGGGTGCTGGGGTGGCTTGCTGCGGACTTTGTCTCGATGGCTGGTGACAGAGGTCTGCGGATGTACGCCGTCAACGACCGGTCGGTGCGACTGGTCTGGCACCTCGACGTTGACGACGAGGACACGGACTACGCATGCAACGTGGTCAACGAACTGATCCCCCTCGCGGGGCAGAACCCTTTGGTGGCGCAAGGATCGTGAGCTCGTCCGGGCTCGCCGAGCCACGATCCCTGCCACCGGGCCAGCGATTGACGCCGGTGCTGCGGCCGGTGCACTACGGACGTGTGCCCCGGATCGACCTGGCGACCTGGTCGCTTCGAATCGGCGGCAACACCCGCGACGGTGAGACGTTGTCGCTGTCGTGGTCGGACCTCATGTCGTTGCCGCAGACGGTTGTCCGGGCTGATCACCACTGCGTCTCGCGCTACTCGACGCTGGACCTGCTGTGGGCCGGAGTGGCCGCGCGCACCATCATCGAGCTGGCACCGCCGGCCGATGACGTGGAGCATGTGCTGGTCTCGGCAGCGCGGGGCTACAGCAGCAATATCCGGCTCGAGGACCTGTCGTCGTCACGGGCATTGTTTGTCACTCACCTGGACGGTGAGCCGCTGACTCCCGAGCATGGTTGGCCGGTTCGGCTCGTCCTGCCACACCTCTATGGCTGGAAAGGCCCCAAATGGGTTGGGGCCATTGACTATCAGCGATATCCCGATCGGGGCTTCTGGGAACAGCGGGGTTATCACTTCACCGGCGACGTATGGCGTGAAGAGCGTTACTCGTACCAGGAGTNNCCACCCAAGTAAGGCGGCCCTGGTCAGAGGCTGCAGCTCCGGCCAGGGCCTAAGTCGCCTCGATCACGGGGGACATGAGAAGCGGCCTAGGCCCATCCTGCCCGACAAAGGGCGCAAAGGTATGTGTTTGGCAAAGAAACAGTCCGGCTCCACCCAAATGGTGTACTTCGGACGTAGTTTGCAAGCGGCCCCAGCCGGCGATGACCCGCCGACCGAGGCCTAAACCGCATCACCTAACTAGGAAGGCAACACGATTAT
>PKWT01000106.1 GCA_003132125.1 Micrococcales bacterium
GCGCTCGGCTGTCCGCACGCAAACCTGAAGCTCGTCATAGCGGGCCACGGCGCGCTCGATCGCACGCACCATGTCGGCGGCGTCACCAGGGCGATACAGCTCACCGAGGTCGTACTCCCGCACGGTACGGGCAAGCTCTCCGACGTCGGTCGCAACCACGGGCACACCGGCCCGAACAGCGTGGAAGAGCTTGTTGGGCAGCGCGAGCCGGTGGTTCTCCCACTTGTCGGAATGCGTGACCAGCGCGAGACCAGCGTCGGCCAGCACCGCGTCGACCTCGTCCGCCGGAAGGCTGTCCCGGATCCTCGCCCGACCAGGATCGAAACGGGCCAGGAACTCGGCGTCGGTCGGGCCGATCAGGGTGATGGGCAGGTCGATCGAACGGCTGGCCTTCGCGATGACCTCGAGCTCTCGGTACGGCGCGATCCGACCGGCATACACCGCCCCGCTCGGTCCCCCGATGCGAGGTTCGCGGGGTTGCGCCCGCGGGAACGTATTGCGGACGACCCTGACCTGCGGCCATCCGTACCGCTCGCGGAGTGCGTCGGCCACGCCGTCGCCAACGGTGAGCACGATCGCTGCGCCGGCTCCCAACCTCGCCTCGAGCCGCGCCTCTCGCCGTGCCTTCCACGGCGTCGGACGTCCGACCCGAGGACGCCCGGACCACAGCTCGTGGCTGTCGTACACCAGCGGGACCCCCCACTCCTGCGCCAGCTCGGCACCGACCGGAAGTGCCGAGAAGTCGTGCGCGTGCACAACGTCCGCCCGATGCTCGCGCGCCTGGACCAGGGCATCGCGCTGCCAGGCGCCGAGACGGCGGCCCACATGCTCGGGCAGCATCAACCACCGGCCGGCTCGCTCGATAACGTTCAGCTTGCGGGTGCGGCCCTGCGCAGAAGGTGGCACACCGACGCTGGACACCGAGATCCCCTGCGGGGCAACGAAATCAGACGGCACGGCACGTCCGATGATGTGCACGGACCAGCCCTCATCGACGAGTGTTCGCGCCTCGCGCAGCACGCGGGTGTCGGTGCTCACACCAGTCCAGACCAACATCAGCACCCGGCCGCTCACGGCGCCATCGGTGACTGCACCATCGCTGACTGCGCCATCGCTCGTGGCGCCACCTTTGGCCGGAACGGGTGCACCCTCGAGACTGGTCATCGCGCACCAGAGTACCGGTGGGAGCGCGGGCTCCCGTCCCGCGTAAGAGCGCTCCGGTCATAGGGTTGGCGCCATGTCGCTCACGCTCTCGGTCATCGGCCTGGGTCCCCTTGGCGCCGTTCACGCAGCCTGCATGGCCGATGTCGGCCACACCGTCATCGCCGTCGACGCCTCCATGCCCGAGCGCGCACAGGCACTGGCCCGCGGCGAGACACCGTTCTACGAGCCCGGGTTGCAGGAGCTGCTCGAACGCGCCCTCGCCACCGGCCGGCTCACGTTCACCAGCGACTACGCCACCGCAGCTGCGGCCGACGTCCACTTCCTGTGTGTCGGAACGCCCCAGCGCCAGGGCGAGTATGCCGCGGACCTGACCTGGGTCGACGCCGCCGTCGAGGCGCTCGCACCGCTCCTGTCGCGCCCGGCCCTGGTCGTCGGCAAGTCGACCGTGCCCGTCGGGACCGCGGCCCGTCTCCTTCGCCGGTTCCAGCAGGTCGCGCCGGCTGGCCGGGACGTGCACCTCATGTGGAACCCCGAGTTCCTGCGTGAGGGCTTCGCCGTTCAGGACACCCTGACCCCTGACCGGTTCGTCTACGGCGTGACCGGTCCGGGTGCCGATGCCGACGTCGCACTGCTGGATCAGGTTTATGCCGCCCCCCTCTCATCCGGCATACCACGGCTGGTGACGGACCTGCCGACCGCCGAGCTGGTCAAGGCCGCCGCCAACTCCTTCCTGGCCACCAAGATCTCGTTCATCAACGCCATGTCAGAGGTCTGCGAGGCCGCCGGCGCAGACGTGGCGCAGCTGGCCGACGCGATCGGCCACGACGACCGGATCGGCCGCAAGTTCCTCAACGCCGGCCTCGGTTTCGGCGGCGGCTGCCTCCCCAAGGACATACGGGCCTTCATGGCCCGGGCCGGCGAGCTCGGGGCCGACGAGGCGCTGACCTTCCTGCGCGAGGTCGACGCGATCAACCTGCGTCGCCGCTCCCGGATGGTGGATCTGACCCGGGAACAGTGCGGCGGCACGCTGATCGGCAAGCGGGTGGCGGTCCTGGGCGCGGCGTTCAAGCCCGACAGCGACGACATCCGCGACTCCCCCGCGCTGGACGTCGCCGCTGCGGTGCACCTGGCCGGCGCCACCGTTACGGTCCACGACCCCAAGGCGCTGCCCGCGGCCCGCCGCGTCCACCCCGACCTGAACTATGCCGACGCGATCGAGGACGCCTGTCGCGACGCCGACGTCGTGTTGCACCTGACCGAGTGGAAGGCCTACCGCGAGATCGACCCGGCCAGGCTCGCCGCCGTCGTATCGCGTCCGACCATCATCGACGGCCGCAACGCCCTCGACGTGGTCCGCTGGCGCGCAGCCGGCTGGACCTACCGGGCTCTCGGACGCCCGGCCGTCTGAGCCCACCGCCGCGCGCGCCCGTCTTTTGCCGCGCGGGCATTAGCTGGTTTGTTTCATCAATCCCACTGGAGAGGCCGGCATCGGTGCAACAAACCGGCTAACGCCACCTGAGTGCTTGGCCACACACCCCGTCCGTCCACAAGGGGTCGTACCCAGTCCCACCGCCCACAGGTTTCTTGGGACGGATCGACGGGAGCTGCCAGACGGGCAGACGCTGCGAGGATGAACGATCTGCTTGCCGCACGCCTCTCGGCGCAGGGCGGTCTGGTCACGGCCGCCGAGGCACATTCCTGCGGCTATACCAACGTCAGCCTGCACAGGCTCGTGGCATCCGGTGATCTGTTCAGAGCTCGGTCGGGGTGCTTCGTGGATGGCCGGCTGCTTGCTGGCGCCAGCCCAGAGACGCGACACGCGCTGAAAGCTCGAGCCGTCTCCCGTGGCTATCGACAACCTCACGCCATCAGCCACGTCTCCGCCCTCGTGGTCCACGGCCTGCCGCTGCTGAATATCACCCCAGTCGTGGTGCACCTGACGCTGACCGGGCCAGGCGTCCCGAGGACGTTGCCAGGGTTGCGGGTGCATCCCGAGCTGCCCGCCTCGGTCGCAAGGCGCCGTGACGGAAGTCGTGTCGTTCACCCGGCGATGGCCGTCGTCCAGTCCGCGGCGCTCGTCGGCGTGACGGCCGGCGTTGCGGCGGCAGATGCAGCCCTGCATTCCGGTCAGGTCACCCGGAAGGATCTCGAGGTGGCCCTTCGTGTGGCGCGACTGGGACCCGGACGGGCAGATGCGCGAGCTGCCATCGAGCTGTCCGATCTGCGGGCAGAGTCCCCCGGCGAGTCGTGGGCGCGCGTGCTGTTCGTGTCACTGGGGCTGCCGACCGTCGAGCCTCAGGTGGTGATCCGGGACGAACGAGGGCGTTTCGTCGGTCGGGTCGACTTCTTGTTCAGGGCGCAGCGCACCGTCGTCGAGTTCGATGGCCTGCTGAAGTACGGCGGCGCCGACGGCCGGCAAGCACTGATCGACGAGAAGCGACGCGAGGACGCTCTGCGATCACTGGGCTACCAGGTGGTGCGGCTGACCTGGCGTGATCTGCACGACCCTGCACTGGTCGCCAGAGTCATCAGGGACGCGTTCGC
>PKWT01000149.1 GCA_003132125.1 Micrococcales bacterium
GTTCCTCGTCAGCGCCGCGGCGTCGCTCGCATCGGTCGCCAGCCAGTCAAGGATGTGGCTGGCGGTCCACACCGGCGCCTCGAGCAGTGGGACATGGCCCACGTCGGGGGCCACCTCGAAGCGCCAGGACGGGTTGGCGGCGGCGACCGCCCGCGCGGCATCGATCGACACGAGTCGGTCCTTCTCACCGTGCAAGAGCATCACCGGCGCCCGAATCGCTTTCACGGTGGCCTTGAAGGCGCTGCGGCGGGCCAACACACCAAGGAGTGAACGGGCTGCCGTGAGGAAGTGTTCGTCGATGTCGGGGTAGGCGCTGCGTTCGCGCGCCAGCTCCAGAAGCTGCTCCAGCACGTCGGACGGCACTCGCGTCGGGTCGACACAACAGAAACTGAGGATGTCCATCGCGAGCTGCTCGGGCGAACGCACCCGACGACGGGCCTTGAGCATGGCCCGCCCCAGGTGGGGCACGGCATACATCCCGAAGCTGGCGGTCACGAGTGGGTCGATTCGCGAGCTCGGCACCGGTGGAAGCGCAGGATCGATGAGGACCGCCGCAGCCACGGTGTCAGGGTGGCGCGACGCCTGCAGGATGGCGATCAGCCCGCCCATGGAGTTGCCGACCAGGATCGCGGGGCTGCCGGCCACCTCGCTCAAGAACCGTTGCAGCACGCGCTGATTGGAGGTGACCGACGTCGAGTGCGTGCCTGCCTGGGTGAGNNCGGAGCCAGCGCGGCCCAGTTGACCAGCGAGCCGCCCAACCCGTGCACCATGACCAACAAGGGGCCGTCCGCCGGGCCTCCGTGGTCGACATAGTGAACGGGCACGCCCAGATCCACCCACTGAGAGGGTGGTGCCGCATAGCGTCCCCTTGCCCCCGCGTCCCCCCCTTGCTCGGACCCCTCCGCCCGCGGTAGAGCCCCCTCTGCGGCTGCTTCGCTGGTCACCCCCCGAGGGTAACCGTCGTCCGGCTCACTCCGAGGTCTGTCCCGCAAGTCCGTTCGCCGGCCTCGCGAGTACCGATGGTCTTGCCGTTGATGACGCTGACGTTGTCATAGGCCGGTCTGCCCTGGATCAGATTGCGGTAGGTGTAGCGGGTCAGCGATGTCAGGTCGCAGCTCTGACTGAACACGGCGATGTCAAAGGCGTAGGGCTGGCCCGTCAGCTCGCCGGGTTGGTCGCCCGTCTCCGGCACGAGGAAGTGGCTCATGATGCCACCACCGGTGAAGGTGCCGACGCCGATGCGGTTCCCCTCCAGCTCGTCCTTGTGCAGGTGGCCGTTGATCAACGTGGTTGCGGAGTCGACCAGCTTGGCTGCGCTGGGCTCGTGCGTGACGACGATGTCCGGACGGGACCGATCGGCATACGCCTTGTTGAACGCATCCGCCGCGGGCTGTTCCTTCTGGACGATGTTCTTGCTGTCGTCACCGAAGAACCGGGGGTCGTTGAAGCCCGCGATGACCACTCCGTTGACGGAGACCTCGGTGTAGGACTTCGGCGTCGGCTCGAGCAGAACAACGTTCGCGATCTTGGCCATGCGTTCCAGCAACGACTGATCAATAAGGCTGCTCGCGTCGTGGTTGCCGCGCACGAAGATGTACGGCACCCCCAGCTTCTCGATCGACGTGAAGATCCCGGACAGCTCAGCCTCGCCGACGTTCCCGAAGTTCAGCAGGTCGCCCGAGTCGATGACCGCGGTGATCTGCTCGTCGTTGATGATCCTCTTCATCATCGAGTACTGGTTGGCGCCGTGGATGTCCGACACCAGCAGGAACCGGGCGGCCGGAGGCTCGGTAATACCCGCGGGGACGAACTTCTCCTGCAACGCCGCAGAGAGTGCCAACAGGTTCGTCACATACGGCGTGACCTGCGCGGCACGCGCCTCGACGCTGGCCAGCAACCCGGCGTTGCTCCGAACGGTGCCGAGCAGCCCGGTCGTCGTGAAGCTCGAGAGCTGGTCCGGCTGGTAGGTCCCCCACACCCCGAACCCTGTGCCGCCCACTGCCAACAGGGCCGCTACGCCGGTGAACACGACCTGACGACGGGTGGGCGGTCGCCGACGCGCGTAGGCGATCAGGGCGATCGCTCCGAACCCCACGGCCAGAACCCCACCGGAGAACTTCAGCCCGAGCTCGGTGACCCCGGAGCTGAGCGCGTCGCTGATCTCCTTGCTCGAGGGTTCGAAGGCCATGATCGAGACGCGCCGGTCGTCGAACAGCTCGGTGATGGTGTCGCGAACCTGGATGGTGGCGTCGACCCCGGGCGCCAGGAACGGGCTGGTGAACTTGAGGTCGAGGTCGCCGAAGGATGTAGGGCTATGGATCGTCGAGGTGAACGACGGGAGTGCCGACAACCGCACCTCAGCGCTGTAGTGACTCGTCTGCACGGTGGTCGGGAAGAGACTGGTCGCGCCGACCCCACCGAGATAGACCGCGGCAACCACGACCAGCAGCTCGGCCGCACGAGTGACCCACCGCCTCCAACGCAATCGTCTGAGGTGGGTCGCCGGGCCAGAGGGCGGCCGTGTGACACCGACCGGCTGAGGCTCTGCGCTGGATCCCGACATGGTTCAACCCATGCTAGGCGGGCCAAGCGCGAAGGTGGCCCGAACCTCGTGGCGCGGCCTGGCGTTCGGCCCCTGCCCGAGATACGACGCGATCAAGGCGACCTCGCGGGCCTCCCAGGGCGGGCTCTCATACTGCTGCAGCGCGTCAAGCACGCGCGTGACGTCCGCGGCCACACCCAGCCGGGCCAGCGTCAGGTGCGGGTGAAATCGTCCGCCGCCAACCACTGTTCCGGCCTTCGAGGCGGCGGCCCGAACCCCGCCTGCCAGCCTCATCAGCTCTTCTCCGTCGTGCTCCACGCCCGTCCACAGCACCTTGGCGCGCCCTGCGTGAGGAAAGGCGCCCGCGCCAACCAGCCGCAACACCAACGGGTTTCGTCGCAGGGCGGCGCGCTGGAGACGTTCGAACAGCTCATCCGTATGCCGGTCAGCCAGGTCAGGCAGGAAGGCGAGGGTGACATGCCACTGCGCGGGCATGGTCCAGCGCAGGCCGTGGAGCCCCGCCTCCTGACGAGGCTCGAGGAACCTGGCCAGGTCCTCCTTGACCGCTTCGGGCAGCGGCAGCGCGATAAACATTCGCATGGCCCCTCATCGTGACACGCGAATGCGCCGTCGTGGCAGGCGGGAACCGCGTAGATTGGCCAAACGTCAACAGGGGTGCAGATGCTCGCGTCTGTGCCGTGTCGGTTCCTGTGGCGTGGAGTTCGCAGGGATGTTCGTTCGGCAGAGACGTTCGCATTACACAGAGACGCCTTGAGAGACAGGGACAGTCATGACAGATCCGGACACGTCGAGCCAGCCAGCCGGCCAGCCGCTCCAACCCCCCGCGGCCGCCGAATCCGTCCTGACACTGACGGCACCCCCGCCGATCCAGGCCGTCACGGCCATCGCGGCTCCGTCCCTGGCTCCGGCCGTTGAGGCCTCGGCGCTGCCGGGCCTGGACGCCAAGGTCGAGGGCTACCTGGCGATGTTGATGGCCGCTGCTCCCCGTTCGCCCGAGTTCGCCGCCAAGGCCACTGACGTGCGCTCGATGGGCGACGAGGACATCCGCCGCGCCGCCGAGACGTCCAACAGTCTGCTGAAGTCACCGGTCAGGGCGCTCCAGGAGGGCGGGCTCGCGGAAGGATCCAAGGTCGGCTCGACGCTGCTCGAGCTGCGCCACACGGTGGAGGACCTCGATCCCAAGGACGCCACCGGGGCCAAGAAGCTCCTGGGGTTCATCCCGTTCGGCGACAAGGTGAACGACTACTTCCACAAGTACCAGAGCGCACAGAGTCATCTCGACGCGATCCTGCACGCGCTGCGCGACGGCCAGGACGAGCTCGGCAAGGACAACGCGGCGCTCAACCTCGAGAAGCAGCAGCTGTGGGAGGCAATGGGTCGGCTCAACCAGTATGTCTACGTCGCCGAACGCCTCGACGCACGTCTGGCCGCCGCGATCAGCGACATCGAGGCCTACAACCCCGACAAGGCCAAGGCCTTGCGCGACGACGTGCAGTTCTACGTTCGCCAGAAGCATCAGGACCTGCTGACCCAGCTGGCCGTGTCGATCCAGAACTACCTGGCCATCGACATCGTCATCAAGAACAACATCGAGCTGATCAAGGGCGTCGACCGCGCCTCCACCACAACGATCTCGGCGTTGCGCACGGCAGTCATGGTGGCCCAGGCGCTCGGCAACCAAAAGCTCGTGCTCACCCAGATCTCGGTGCTGAACACCACGACGTCCGGCCTGATCGAACGCACCTCCGAGATGCTGCGCGACAACTCGGTCGCCATCCAGCAACAAGCCGCGTCGGCCACGATCGGGTTGCCACAGCTGCAGGCTGCCTTCCAGAACATCTACGCCACCATGGACGCGATCGACACGTTCAAGGTCCAGGCCCTGGACAGCATGGCCGCCACGATCGGCACCCTCGAGACCGAGGTCAGCAAGTCCCGCGAGTACCTCGAGCGGGTCGAGCGTCAGGACCCGAAGGTCACTCATGGCTCGCTCGACCTCGACGGTGCATCCGACGCTGGCCGCTGACGCGGGTTCGGGGGA
>PKWT01000032.1 GCA_003132125.1 Micrococcales bacterium
ACTCATCGGGGATGTCGAGGGACGCCATCATGGTGTCGAACACCACCGGCGACATAAGCGTTACGTCGGAGCGGGCGATGATCTTCTCGGCGGCTTGGCGGGCCGCGTCGGCGACGAAGGCCGACTTGGTGACGTGGAGCATGTCTGCCGCCTCCGAGATGAGCTGGTCTGTGGCCTCGTCGGTGCGCAGCTCGAGGCGGCGCGTCTTGGTCGTTGTCATGGTGATACCTCCGCACACCATTGTACGGGATTTGTACGGCGATGACGAGCCACGTGCAACTCTCGGGGCCGCAACATCGCGGTGTTCGTCCTCATCGGGGTCCGCGGGACATCAGCAGTGCTTAAGCAAGGGATCGGAATGGATGCTGCGGCTGTTCAACTCATCCCCCGATCGTCACGAGGTCTGTCATCGACCGGCCGAGACGATCGGTGCTGTGGACCACCAGCACGGCGCTATCAGGCAAGTAGTCGGATGCACGCCGCGAGTCCTGGACGTGTTGCGTTCTTCCCGGTGACCTTGTCCGTGAAGATTCTCTCTGCCCCGGCCGCGGTCGCCGCGTCTTTCTGAGAGTGCACGTTTTGATGCTGCGTCGACCCGCGCGTAGCCAAGTGTGGTCTCGTCTATCTCCCTAACCCGGTGTCTCTGGTTCGGTTCACCTGGCCGTAGTCCTCCGGCCGCGGCGCAGCGCGCGGCTTCTGAGCAAGGTCGCCTCCGCGCAGCGGATGGTCAAGGTTGACGAAGCGCTGGACGCGTTCGGCGCTCTCATCGAGGTCAGAGATCTCCTCCAACAGTGTGGACGCCCACAGGTCGAACCTGTTCTTGATCGCGTCCAGCTGATCGGCGTCGACGTTGTACTGGCTGACCTGTTCGGGAAGGACGCGGTGCACCAGTGCGAGCTGTGTGACGAACATCGGAACCTCGAAACCTGGGTCGCGTTCGATAGCTGAGCGGATCAACTCGGCGTCGGTGAACCTCTCGGATGCGCGAATCGAATCGACTCCAGAAAGTCGCGTGCGTAAGCGCGGCTGTAGAGCGCGCTGAGCTTGTTGCCTACGGCGTCTTCGAGACTGAGTACCGGGCCGATGGCCAGCACAGCCGGCTCGGCCTGGCGCCAGTCCACGCCCATGTCAATGTCGACTTGATGGCCGTCGGCAGTTGTCACTTCAAGGCGAGCGAATTGGTCGACGCGGCGCAGCTCCGCGACGTTGTGGCCGGCCTCGCGCAGGCCAGGCACAACGGCGTCGACGGCGGAAGAAAAACGCGGCAGGTCGACATCGGACGTGAACAGGTCGACGTCCTCGGTTGGGCGGTCGACGAGGCCGTGCTCGCGGATGGCACCGGACCCGGCAAGTACGAAGCTGGTTCCGTCGAGGGACCGGAGAGCCACGCGGGTTATCTCCCGCTGCGGATCTTCGGCGTCGCTCACACCGTTGCTGCCAGTTCGGGGAACCGGCTCTCCCACAGATTCCGGACGCGGTTGGACAAGATCAACTCGGGCCACAATTCGAGAAGAAGTGAGCGGTTGAGGATCGTCACCTGGTCAGCGACCATGCCCTCGGAAATGGTTGCCTGGTAGGCGGTCAGTACGTCGCCCTTGCGACTGAAATTCACCTCCCGGCGTGGCCCCCAGTGAATGTGATGAGGCAACACGAGTTCTCCGTCGCGTGGCCCGCGGAGGTCGTCGAGACTCGCGGGTGCATCGTGGGGCTTGACGTCCTGGAAGCGCACCCGGGTACTTCCCCGCGCCGATACCATCACGTCAGCCTCCTACAACCTTGTTCAAATTCTACCCGAACTGCCCATCTGCCCCACCTGTTCAAGCATGCCCCAGAAGGATCTCACCTGCAGGAGCCGTGCCATTCATGTGCCATTACAGCAGGCATGCAAGGTTCACTCCAGGCCGTTCGTGACCGCCAAAGCCGCAGCGAGCCAAGTTGATACGCCTGCGTTCGAGCAGTTCCCAAGCTGACAGTGCGGGTTCGATTCCCGTCACCCGCTCCACACGCGAAAAGCGTTGCAGCAGTTGGGGATTCGGGTAGTAGGTTCCCCCTGCATCCGTCGCTCTGAGCCCACCACAGAACAACTGGACGACCCCGCGGACGATCCGCGGGCCATCCGTGGGCCACGGACTCCTTGTCAGCACCGCCTCCTGAAAGTAAGTTCTCGGTCCCAGGACGCGCTAGCCGACGACGCTCGACTGCATGGCTTCCGCGATCTGGTCGACCCACGAGTTGACCGCGGCGACGGCCTCCTCGAGCGTGATGTTCACGTACGAGCCGGCCCGTGCGGCCGCGAAGTCGGCCCGCCAGTGCTCATGGGCGACAACTACGCACGGCCATGTGCGTTCGGTCCGTCCGAGCGCACGGGCATCGGCAGCACGAGCCGCAAAGATTGCCTCCGCAGCAACCCGAAGTTCCAGCAGCGTCGGATGGCCTTCCTTGCGGACCAGGTCACGGAGCAGCAAGAGGTCGACAACGTCGCGGGGCCGGTCGTTGATCGACGCAGGCGGGTCATGTGGATCGGTGCATGCATGGAGCTTCTGCGCGATCTGGAACCGCAAGGCCAGCGTCGCGAGGGTCTCCGGGCTCGGGAGTCCGAATCCTGCGAGAGATGGGGGAATGACGACGTCGGAGATGTCTCCGGCACCACCTTCGTCGGAGGCGACCTCGACCTGGACTCTTCGCCAAGTCGTCGTTCCGACGCGCACCCTCACGCTGAAGCGCATCGGCTTCGTGATCCGGGACGGTGTCTTGATGTACTCGACGGGTCCTCGTTCAATGCCCAGCGGACCCCACGGCTCCTTGATGACTTCGTCGAGGACGACCAGGAACCGGGTCAGGTCACCGCGGACGAGGCCGTCGATGTCGCTGGTTGCGCGTGCGTCAAGGCCAAGGCGGTGCTGGAGGAGCGTTCCGCCTTTGAGGAGGAACAACGGACCGGCCTCATCGACTGCACGTTGCAGAGCCGCAACGACCACCGTGGAAGCGATGAGCCACCCAAGCCGGCCGCCACTGATCTCCCCGCCAATCGTCTGCTGAGCCTGAGCGACCCAACCATCAAGGACGCGGGCAGACCGAGGTTCCTTATCCTTGGGCTTGAGCTGGTTGATGGCTTCGCTGAATGGGGACTGGCTCATGAGACCTTTCGCGTCAGGTGCGCGCTGAGCCGCCTGCGGTCCGCGTCACGGATCATCGCCTTCTTGTATGCGGTAGTGATCGCTTGCCGGATCAGGTAGGTGGGCACACCGGAGGTGAGTGCCTGTTCGATCGCGGTCAGCGGAGTCACGGTGCGTATGCCCTCCCACCAGGTGACCTGCTCGGGGCGCAAGTGCTGGTGATGGATGACGTACCCCTCGCCGCCGGCTCTGCGAATGCGGCGCCCGAGAGGAACGGTCACGTGATATTTCGAAGGGTTGATGTCACCCAGCTCGTACGCGGCTAGGGCGCTGTCATGCGACAGGGCTGCCGCGGGGTCACGAGTCCACAGAACTGCGAGAGCTTCAAGGTCATGGCCGGTCGCTGGCACTGTCGGGAGCCGGTAAATGCCACGCACGGGCCGTTCGATGTGCCCACGCCACGCGGCCTGCTTCAGGGCGTCGTATGTCACGCCCGCTTCCTCAGCCTGTTCCACAGTCACGTACCCGTGCTGGTCAGCTGCGACCTCCCAGAGTGCACCCCAACCAGCCATGTCACAACCGTAACACAGCGTCACTATTCTGACAGGAACTCTTGCTCGACGTCGTCACGAAAGCCGACGAGGTCATAGCGACAGAAGCATCGCGTTCTTAGCCGGGTCTCATGCCGAGCATCCTTACTGGATCTGTGTCACCTGATGCTTGACACCCGGCGTCCTGGGCAACCTTCTGTCCGAGGACCACGATCACGGCGGCGTTGTCGTCACTCCGCTGCACCCGGATCGGCTCGGCTGAAGGTCGCGGCGTGATCCGCTTGCCCACTTTGCCCGCTGCCCGCGATTGGTGAAGAGTTTCTGTACTGCGTTAAAGCC
>PKWT01000440.1:0-1481 GCA_003132125.1 Micrococcales bacterium
ACGGGCTTGTGTTCGATCAACACTGAGCCGCCTTCACCATCCAGCGAGCAGATGAGGTTGACACTCCGCCAGTTCGGGTTCATCCCGGGGAAGTCCTCGCGAGTGTGCCCACCACGACTCTCTTCACGCTCGAGCGCCGACAGGGCCACACAGGTTGAGACCGTCAGCATGTTGCGCAGATCCAGCGCAAGGTGCCAGCCGGGGTTGAACTGCCGATGTCCCTCGACGCTGACCTTGGCCGCACGGACCTTCAGGCTCTCCAACGCGGCGATCGCCTCACGGATCTCGTTCTCACGTCGGATGATGCCGACCAGGTCGTTCATCGTCGATTGAAGCTCCTGGTGCAGCGTGTAAGGGTTCTCACCCTCGTTCTCGAACGGTGCCACGGCTGCAGCCTCGCCGGTCACGAGATCTGAAGGCAGCACCTTGGGCCGGTTCTCGCCCAGACCCAGGACGTATGCCGCCGCACCCGCTCCGGCGCGTCGTCCGAAGACGAGCAGGTCGGACAGCGAGTTGCCGCCGAGACGGTTGGATCCGTGCATACCGCCGGCGGACTCGCCGCAGGCAAACAGCCCAGGCACGCGGGTCGCTTCGGTGTCAGCGTCGACCTCGATGCCGCCCATCACGTAGTGACAGGTTGGGCCGACCTCCATCGGCTCCTTCGTGATGTCAACGTCCGCGAGCTCCTTGAACTGGTGGTGCATCGCGGGCAGCTTACGGAGGATCTCCTCGGCAGGCAGTCGCGTTGACACGTCCAGGTACACGCCACCGTGTGGGGTGCCACGGCCCGCCTTGACCTCACTGTTGATCGCGCGCGCAACCTCGTCACGCGGCAGCAGCTCTGGCGGACGCTTGTTGTGCTCGGGATCCTTGTACCAGCGGTCCCCCTCTTCTTCGGACTCGGCGTACTGCCCTCGGAAGACCTCAGGGACGTAGTTGAACATGAAGCGCTTGCCCTCGGAGTTGCGCAGGACTCCGCCGTCACCTCGAACCGACTCGGTCACGAGCAGACCCTTGACCGACGGCGGCCAGATCATGCCTGTGGGGTGGAACTGGATGAACTCCATGTTGACCAGCGTGGCGCCGCTTCGCAGCGCCAGGGCGAGACCGTCGCCGGTGCCCTCCCAGGAGTTGCTGGTGATCTTGAAGTTCTTGCCGATGCCGCCGGTCGCGATGATGACCGCCGGCGCCTCGAACACGACGAACTTGCCGGACTCGCGCCAGTAGCCCATGGCGCCGGACACCGCGCCGTCGGTCCGTGGCAGGTCGGTGATGGTGCACTCGGCGAAGACCTTGAGGCGGGCCTCAGCGTCGCCGTGCTCGAGAAGGTCGTCCTGCTGGAGCGAGACGATCTTCTGTTGCAGGGAGCGGATGAGCTCCAGTCCGGTGCGGTCGCCCACGTGGGCCAGCCGCGGGTACTCGTGCCCACCGAAGTTGCGCTGGCTGATCCGTCCGTCTTCGGTGCGGTCGAACAGCGCGCC
>PKWT01000440.1:1505-2598 GCA_003132125.1 Micrococcales bacterium
CCGCCCTCGGCCATGACCGTGTGCGCCTTGCCGAACAAGGACTTGCACACGATGGCCGTGCGCAGGCCGTGCTCCCTGGCCTCGATCGCGGCTCGCAGCCCGGCTCCACCGGCTCCAATGACCACAACGTCGTACTCGTAGCGTTCGAACTCGCTCATCCGAAGAACCTCAGATCAGAAATAGTGCCGGAGGAAACCAGCGCGATGTAGGCGTCGGTGAATACCAAGGTGCCCAACGTGGTCCACGCCAGTCGCATGTGCCGACTGTTGAGCCAGTTGATCTTTTCCCAGAACCAGTAGCGCACCGGGTGCTTGGAGAAGTTGTTGATCCGACCGGCGGTGATGTGTCGGCAGGAGTGACACCCGAGGGTGTAGGCCCACAACAAGATGACGTTGGCGACCAGGATGACGTTGCCGAGACCGATTCCGAAGCCCTCCGTGCCGTGGAAGGCCTTCAACGCGTCGTAGGTGTTGATCACCGAGATCACGACCGCCATGGCCCAGAAGTACCGGTGCAGGTTCTGCCCGAGGAGCGGGAAGCGCGTCTCGCCGGTGTACTTGGTCTTGGGCTCGGGCACTGCGCACGCGGGCGGCGAGAGCCAGAACGCGCGGTAGTACGCCTTGCGGTAGTAGTAGCACGTCAGCCGGAAGCCGAGCAGGAACGGCAGGGTGACGATCGCCAGCGGGATCATCTGGGGGAAGGCGCCGAACCAGTGCCCGAAGTGGCTGGACCCCTCGACACAGCTCGAGCTCACGCAGGGTGAGGCGAACGGTGACAAGTACGAGAAGCTCTTGCCCTCGATGAAGTAGGCGCTCTGGGTGGCGGTCCGGATGACGCCGTAGAGCACGAACGCGCTGAGCCCGATGAACGTCAGGAGCGGCTCCAACCACCAACGGTCCTCGCGCAGGGTTCGTACCGAGATCTTCGCTCTCCCCGGGGCGTCAACGCCGTCTGGGAAAATTGTCTTGCTCACTGGCGCGGCCCCCCAAGGTGCTTAGCTGCCGTGGTGGGGTGCTCGTTTACCGCCATCGAACCTCCAGGTGATGGGCGCACGAACCGCGACCGTCTGGCCGCGGTATGTCCTGCGGTATGT
>PKWT01000133.1:0-1244 GCA_003132125.1 Micrococcales bacterium
GTGACCATCAGTGTCAGCATCGGCATTTCGGTCGCCCTACAGTCGCAGAGCACCTGTGAAGAACTGCTGCGCGAAGCAGATCTGGCCATGTACCTGGCCAAGCAGAACGGCAAAGGTCGCTTCGAGATCATTCGCCCTTTCATGCAAGACGACGCGTTCAAGCACCTAGCCCTCATCACCGACCTGCGACACGCACTGGTCAACAACGAGTTCGAGGTCTTCTATCAACCCATCGTCGGTGTCCGCGACGCGATGCCAGCTGGCGCCGAAGCCCTGGTCCGTTGGCACCATCCCCAGCGCGGACTGGTCGCCCCAGCTGAGTTCGTCGGCGCTGCCGAGTCCACCGGACTGATCGTCGCGATCGGGGGCTGGGTTCTCAACGAGGCGTGCCGCCAAGCGCAAGCCTGGCGGCAGGCCCAGACGATCGACGACGCCTTCTACGTCAGCGTCAACCTGTCTCTGCGCCAACTCGCCGAACCGAAGGTCACCGACGACGTCGCCCGAGCGCTGCGCCAGTCCGGGCTACCGCCCAGCGCCCTGGTGCTGGAGATCACCGAGACAGCCGTCATGCTGGATTTCGACGCCGGCCTTGCCCGCCTGCAGGCCCTCAAGGACCTCGGAGTCCGGCTTGCCCTGGACGACTTCGGCACCGGCTACTCATCGCTGAACCGGCTGCGAAGCCTCCCGATCGACATCGTCAAGATCGACAAGTCCTTCATCGATGAGGTCGGCCACGAGGGCCAAGACCGGGCTCTGGTCCAGAGCGTCATCGACTTCACCCACGCCCTCGGCATGACCTCGGTCGCCGAAGGCGTCGAAAAGCCAGACCAGTACGACGCCCTGGGCGAACTCGGATGCGACACCATCCAGGGATACCTGTTCGCTAGACCGCAGCCAGCGGTGGATACCGGGCGAACACTGCTGCGACTCGCAGCCGGTCAGGTGCCACCCGATCGTGACCATCACGAGCCTGACGCATCGAAAAGCCCTGGGCTCAACGTTGGACACACCGACGGCACGCAGGGGTCCGCCGTCACGGGATGACTGACGGGCGACCGACATCCGGTGCGGTAAAGCCGCTGACAAGCAGCTGGGGACGAGGGGAGGGGGCGTGCGCAGCCAAGTTTCGCAAGGCCCCCAGGCCCCCAGGTCTGAACTGGGCACAGGCTAGAACCCGCACAGGGTCCATGACGGATTGGGTATCTGGAGCGCGATTGCTCGCCTCTAGAGATGCTGGGCTACTA
>PKWT01000133.1:1267-2664 GCA_003132125.1 Micrococcales bacterium
TACGCTCGCGTAGGTTACTACTCGGTACATGACAGGAGTCGCCGTGATCGGAGAGGCCACACGCACGGTAATGCTGAGTGGGCACAAGTTAGCGTACCTGGATAGCGGCGACGGTCCGGCGGTGCTGTTCATTCACGGACTGACCAACTCGAGCCGGAGTTGGGCTCGCCTGGTCGACACGCTGAACATGGATCACCGCATCCTGGCACCTGACCTGTACGGCCACGGCGCGTCGGCGAAGCCGATGGGCGACTACTCGCTCAGCGCGCACGCCGCCACCTTGCGGGATCTGCTCGATCGACTCGGCATCGATCAAGTGACGTTGGTGGGGCATTCCCTCGGTGGCGGCATCGCGCTGCAGTTCTGCTACCTATTCCCAGAGAGAGTCAGTCGTCTCGTCCTGGTCTCCAGTGGAGGTCTGGGACGGTCCGTGAGCCCGCTGCTCCGAGCGGCCACGCTGCCCGGCGCCGAATGGGTCCTGCCGCTGATCGCATCCGATTGGGTGCGAGCCCGGGCCGAAGCCGTGGGACGGACCCTTGCCAGGACGGGCTGGCGGCCGAGTCCGGATGTGACCGAGGCCTGGCGCGGGTTCACGTCCCTCGCCGACGCTGACAGCCGACGCGCCTTTCTTGCCACCACTCGCTCCGTCATCGATCCGGGCGGACAGACGGTCACTGCGCATGATCACTTACCGATGGTCACCAGGATCCCCACCCTGGTTGTCTGGGGCACGCGGGATCGGATGATTCCCGCCTGGCACGCGACCACCGCTCACCAAGCGTTCCCCGGCAGCCGGGTGGAGCTCTTTGTGGGTGCGGGACATTTTCCGCACTTGGACGAGCCTGAGCGGTTTGCTGAGGTGTTGCGCGACTTCCTTGCGAGCTGAAGACATCGTGACTCCCCGCATGTCGGCACTTCGGATCAGCTGACTGTTCCGCCCGCCTCTTCAGCGAGCTCGGGTGGCCCGACACCAGCATGCGACGGGTCGCCAAGGCCGCCTGCGTCTCGATGGAGACCGTGTGTGCCGGCTTCGGCTCCAAGGGTGATCTCCTCGTAGCGGTGATGGACGTCGCGGTTGTTGGGCTACCACCAGCCCCGAAACTCCCACGTTCACGGCTGAACCTGGCGTGGGCTAACGATCAGCGAACGATCCCGGACGGACAGCCACGGTCACATAGGGATGCTCCTTCCTATTGCGTGTTGTCGGCGTACCGCAGCTGCAGGACCGTTGCCACGATGCCTGCCAGGAATGTGAGGGCCACCACGACGTAGCTGCCCGCGGGCAGCATCTGGACAGGCTGCCCTACCATCCCGATGGACAGCGGGACGATCGACCAAGGGAACCACTCCGCCCAGCCGGTCTTGGCGAACACGTTGCCGAGCGCGAGCATCGCGAG
>PKWT01000133.1:2694-3603 GCA_003132125.1 Micrococcales bacterium
CCAAGACTGCGACGACCAGCCCGACCCACCAGAGCGCGGCCACGGCGAGCTTCGCCAGGACGAACCAGTGTCGACCGACGGGAAGTGCCAGCAGGTTCTTGGCCGTGCCGTCGGCGTATTCCCGGCCGAACACGTAGGCGATGATGAACGACAGCAGCAGCATTCCGCCGATGCCCACGATCAGGGTGAGCATCGAGAAGTATGCCGGCCACGTCGCTTCAAGCCCGACAAGGTTGGCCTTCGTGCCGACCAAGCCCAGCTGGGCGGCCCGGTGCGGCTCTCGCACGATCCACATGAACAGCGCGATCCCGGCCGGTCCAAGCGAGAGCGCGGCGAGCGAGAGCCAGGTCACTTTGCTACGGCGAAGCTTGAGGAACTCGGTCCCGAGTACTTGCGTGAATATCACTCGACACCTCCGGTGAGACGTAGGAAGTACGACTCGAGGTCCTCGCGTGCGGGGGCGAGCTCGGTCAGTGCGATTCCAGCGCCGACGAGTACTCGCGCGATCTCGGGCACGCGATCCTGGGCGTCGAACACGCGCAGATGGCCCTCAGCCGGCTCGACGTGAGCAAAGCCGGCCGCAGCGAGAAGTGCTGTCGCGCGCTGGGGCTCTGAGACACCCACCCGGACGTGGCCGCGCTCTCGTGCGTGCAGCTCCTCGCGGTCGAGTTCCTCGATCAGTTGCCCGGCGTCCACGATGCCGATCCGGTCGGCGAGGTGGGCGACCTCGGCAAGGATGTGACTGGACATGAACACGGTGACGCCGTGTTCGGTCGTCAGCGACTGGAGCAGCTCGCGGATCTCCACGATGCCGGCCGGGTCGAGGCCGTTCGCCGGCTCATCCAAGATGAGCAGCTCAGGGCGGTGCAGCAGCGCCCGGGCCAGTGCGAGCCGCTGTTTGAGGCCGAG
>PKWT01000133.1:3619-12111 GCA_003132125.1 Micrococcales bacterium
CCGACGTGGGTGAACACGTCGCTCACGCCCGGTCGAACACGTCTGCCCAGGACTTCGACGTGACCGCCGCTTGGTTGGATGAGTCCCAGCAGCATCCTGATGGTGGTCGTCTTGCCGGCACCGTTCCTGCCCAGGAAGGCGTAGATCTCTCCTCGGTGGACGTCGAGATCCAGCGCATCGACGGCGAGCATGTCTCCGTAGCGTTTGGAGACACCCTGGGTGGCGATTGCGCTATCACCGCTCATGGGGGTCTCCGGTGTAGCCCAGGGCGCGTAGGGCCAGCGCGGTTGCGGCAGCCAGCGCGGCGGGCATCTCGGTGATCGGGACTCCGGATAGCTCAGCGCTCTGAAGCCCGCCCAGCACGAACCACGCCGCGGCACCGGTGTCGGGGACGGCGAACACTCCTTCAGCCAGACCCTGATCGATGATGCGCTCGATGATCGAGACGAGCCGGGGCGTCAGCTGCTCGGCAAGGCGGTCGTGGAGCGCACGGTTGCCCTCGCGGTGCATGATCTCGACGAGCTCGGACGAGTCCGGGTCAGACGTGGAGTCACTTAGTTGGTCGAGCAGGGCAAGGAACTTGTTCACGGCCGAGCGGTCTGGCACCGCGACCACCCGCTCGATGCCGTCGATCATGATGTCCCCGATGCGTTCGGCAACGGCCACCACGACGTCATCCTTCGACGTGAAATAAAGGTAGAACGTGCCCTGAGCCACACCGGCAGCCTTGACGATGTCGCTCACGGCGGTGTGCGCAATGCCTCGCTCCGCGAATGCGGCGGTAGCAGCCGAGACGATCTCGGCGCGGCGGGCTTCACGGTCCAAGGTGCGGGCCATCGGGACTCCAGACTTACGTGGGGCACGGCCTCACGCTAAATGACTGACAGTCAGTCACTGTACTTCTTGGAACCGAGTGGGCACCGTTGGCGATCAGCACGCCCAAATGTCAGCGGTCCAGCCGTCGCCGCGCGCATACGTTGCCGTGAACTTGACACCTTCGCCCGCGGGAGCGAACTTGTCGGCGATGAACCCTGTCCTCGTGGTGGCAGTGGGAGCGGCGTCGTCCCAGATGATCGAGGCCAAGGTGGTCGCCACATGGCCACCGGCTATGTCACAGCCGGCATTGCTTTTCCGGATGAACTCCCGCCGCACCGCCACCTCGGCGGACGCGAGCGAGGTCGGGCCAACCGCCATCAGCGGCGGCGTCGAGCGTGCCGACTTCACGACGGCGGCCAGGTCAGCCGCGAAGCGGTGAGCTGCCGGTGACCCGTTCGCCAGGTCCCTGAGGAGGAAGGAGTACTGAGAGGGGCCCTGATCGGCTGACGGGAGCCGTGGGTAGGTCTCCGCGTGGTCGAAATGCCTCATCGATGCGGACCGCGAGACCAAGTCGCTATACACGATCAGCACGGGAAGCATCAGCTTGGGCGGCATACCCGCGGGAATGGCCGCCGCCACGGCCGACGCGTCGGTCGCCTTTACGGCAGCGACCGTGCGGGCGTCGACCACGATGGTATCGGACCGGATTGCACCATTGATGAGGTCTGCCGCATACCGCAGGCGGGAGTCGACTGCCCTGGCGGCATCGATGAACTTAACAAGAGCGCCCTCCGCCGAGGCTGTTGCTGTTGCTGTTCCAGTGGGCGAGACCGTGCTCTGTGTTGGCGAGACGGTGCTCTGTGTTGGCGAGGGCGGCGACGACGAACACGCGACGACCGATGCCAGCGCGAGTGCGCCCAAGGTCAACACCCGGGTCTTTCGCACGTTGCCCGCACCTCGTTCCACCGGTTGTCGGAGTACTTCGAACGTTGCAAAGGTGACCTCACCGGCGAGCGATGTCAACTGCGGTACAGGCCCCTTGCCAGAACCGGTTGAGTTCGGTTCCTTTCGCGTCTCAGCGGACTGCGTCCAAACACCGGTTAGTTGGGTTGGGTTGGAAGCGGCTGGGGGCCGCCGTGATAAGGGCCGGTCTCATATCCAGGAGGTTCGGGAGCCTCCTGCACTCGGGACCACACCAATTGCCCACCGGCCCCACGGACTGGGTCGGTCAGGATGACGCGGGTACCAGGCACGTAGTGGAAGTGGCCACTCGCACAGTCCGGAGTGCAGTCGTTGTACGACAGGGTCCCGACCGCTTTAGCGCTGGCCGACGTCCAGCTCATCCAGTACAGCCCCTTCAACACTTCGCCGTAGTCAGCGCAGGTCAGGACGATCTCGACAGGCTCCACGCTCGGCTTGGTGCAGTCGCCATAGACCTCGATACCGGTGTCGATTGTCGGCGTCGTGCTCTTCGGGGTCTTGGCGGCCGCGTCCGGGGTAGGAGTTGAAGTATCAGTTGTCGGCGCTGTCCGCTTCGGTTTACTGCCCGCCACGGCGGAGCTGGGAGCTGATGTATCGGTTGTCGGCGATGTCATCGTCGGGCGCTTGGCCGTCGCGTCCGGGGAAAGAGCGGGGGACGGTTTAGGTGTCGCACAAGCAGCGATCATCATGAGGGCGGCGCTGATGATAACTGCGGGCCGTGATCGCATCAGATGACATCCTTTCGACAGTCGGATCATCATCTAGCTTGACGCCTGTCGCGGCTGTGCCGATGCGGGAATGTCGCCACGAAGTGACCATCGGAAGCATTAGCGGAAGCGTTGCGTTGACCGCCTGAACCCGCAGGCAATTGAGTGCGCTGTTTCGGGCGCTTGTCCCTTTGCCGACCGTCCCCGTCCGGGCGTTGATCGCCTAGAGATCGAGGACGTGTCGCAGGCCGCGATCGATCTCGCGCAGCAGCGCCAATGGTGCTTGGCCGGCTTGTTCGGACAGATCTGTCTTGTTGAGGGTGACCAAGGCGGTGACGTTCACGACCGAGTCTTTGGGTAGCCCTGTCACAGCGGCGGGCAGGAACACGTTGCCGGGCATCGTTGCCAAGTCGGTGTTGGATGTGATCACCACGGCCAGCACGGTCGCCAACCGGCTCGTGTTGTACGTGTCTGCCGAGATGACCAGTACCGGCCGGCGCTTGGCTGGGCGCGGTCCTGCGGGCGCTCCCAGACCAGCCCAGTAGATGCCACCGCGCTCGATCACCAGTCGCCCGATGCGTCTGCCAGGACTCGATGTCCCACGTCAACGGCATCCGCTGCGGAGTCGCCTCGCTCTGCCAGAGCGGCAACGGCCAGGTCGATCTGGCGGGTCACCGACTCGGCATCGAGCTCGTCCAGATAGCGCGCTGCGGCTCGGGAAAAGAACTCCGATCGGCTCATCCCCAGATCGTGCGCGCGACGGGTAGCCTTCTCGAAGGTCTCATCAGGTACCGAGATCGCGGTCTTCACACCCAAGAGTATAACCCGGTATGACCGACGGGCACGATCTGAGTCGGACCTTGGCGGCGCTACGCCTCGGTCTGGGCCACTACAACCGTGCTTTGAGCGATCCGCAGGCGATCCGAGGGCCACAGACTCGCTGTCAGCAACCGTCCTCGTGCGGATATTTCGGCGAGCGTGTTAATGCTGTGCCGCGGGGGTGTGGCCGGTCGTAGTCTCAGCGCATGGGAACGGTCGATGTGGGGGACGACGGCGTCCGCAGGTTCGTGGTGCGGCACTATCGGTATGACCCGACCCGTCGGGAACGGCGGCACGTGGTGGTCGCGGCGTTCGACAACCGCCGAGAGTTCAACGCGTGCCTTGCGTCGGTGGATGCCGAGATCAGGAACCGTCGGGCGGCGGGTGAGCAGGTCGATGCGATGGAGCACGCCTCGGGCGTCGTTCGCGAACCCGGTGACGACCGGCTGGCGGCGAACGGGCACGTGCTCCGCGGAGCGATGAAGCATGGCGTTGACCCGCGCCCGCGGCTGGATGAGATGGAGCTGCCGCGGAACATGGCCCTGCTGTCAAGCGACGACGACTCCGGACCTGGCTGGCTGAGCCGGGTCGGTCGACTCATTCGGCGGAGGCCAGCCGGAAGGCTTTGATGTCGCGACCGGGCAGTGTGGCGGTGCGGCGGACGACGAGGGTGTCGTCGTCGCCGAGGTTGATCGCCATGGTGGTACGGAGAGCGCGACGTGACGACCTACAGCGCCGTGGCGCTCCCACGGGGTTCCCATCGAACAAGCACATCGAGCGGACACCGGAAACTACAATTATCCCGATGCGGCTGAGTGCCGCTCACGCGCACCACGTTGGGCTGGGCAGGCATGAGCGGAATCGGAGGGACACCATGAAGGCAGTCGTCCAAATCGGCTACGGCTCAGCGGACGTCCTCGTACTCAAGGAGATCGACAAGCCGGTAGCCAACGATGACGACGTGCTGGTGCGCGTCCATGCGGCATCCCTTGCCGCCGGTGACTACTTCGGCATGAGGGGCATGCCCTTCCCCATACGGATGTACGTCGGGTTCCCCAAGCCGAAGAAGGACCACGTCGTGGGGGCCGATCTGGCGGGGCGCGTCGAGGCAGTCGGCAAGAACGTGACGCGCTTCAAGCCGGGCGATGAGGTGTTCGGCGAGTGCAGCCGTGCGTGCGCCGAATACGCGTGTGCCAAAGAGGACAAGCTCGTTCACAAGCCGCACAACCTGACGTTCGAGCAGGCTGCGGCCGTGCCCACTTCGGCCTTGGCCGCCCTGAACGCGCTTCGCAATCACGGCAAGGTGCAGCCCGGGCAGAAGGTCCTGATCAACGGTGCGTCGGGGGGCGTGGGAACCTTCGCAGTGCAGATCGCCAAGGTCCTCGGAGCGGAAGTAACCGGCGTGTGCAGCACGGGGAACGTGGACACGATTCGATCGCTCGGAGCGGACCACGTCATCGACTACATGAAGGAGGACTTCACGCAGGGCGAGCCTCGCTACGACTTGATCCTCGACAACGTGGCGAGTCACTCGTTCGCGGAGTACAGGCGCGTGCTCGAGCCCCGAGGGACCCTCATGCCCAACAGTGGGCATGCTGGCATGGGCTACGTCATCAAAGCCTTCCTGCTGTCCCTGTTCGTGCGCCAGCAGGAACGCCCGTTCGTCTCGACACCGAACCAGGACGACTTGATCACTCTCAAGGATCTGGTCGAGGCCGGACGGGTCACTCCTGTCATCGACCGAACGTATCCGCTGAGAGAGACCGCTGAGGCCTTTCGGTATCTGGACCGGGGGCACGCTCAAGGCAAGGTCATCATCGTCATGGAGAAGGGTGAGTGAGTCATCGTGGATGGCAGGGTCACATCTCCTGACTGCGGATAGCACCCTGCAGCTCATCCGCCCGACCCTGGACGGACGGATTCGGACCACTGTGAACGCACGAGCCGGAGACCCATGAGAGCAATAGTGTGCACGGACTACGGATCACCGGATGTTCTTCAGCTCAAAGACGTGCTGAAGCCCGTTCCGAAGGACAACGAGGTGCTGGTTCGAATCCGCGCCACGACGGTCAGCACGGCCGATTGCGAACTGCGGCGGTTCGACTTCGCCCTCTGGATCTGGGTGCCTATGCGGCTGGGGTTCGGCATCCGCAGACCAAGACATCGCGTGCTCGGGCAGGAGCTTGCCGGTGACATTGAGTCGGTGGGCAAAGGAGTCAGGTCGCTCAGGAAGGGCGACCGGGTCTTCGCGGCGACAGGCATCGGCTTGGGGGCCTACGCGGAGTACATCTGCGTGCGCGAGAACCCCCAGACCGGGGCGATCACAACGATGCCGGCGAACCTGAGCTACGAGGAGGCTGCGGCCGTGCCCTACGGGGGAGGTGAGGCCTTGCAGTTCCTGCGAAAGGCGAACGTCCGGAGCGGACAGAGAGTCCTGGTCAACGGCGCGGGAGGGAGCTTCGGCACGTTCGCGGTCCAGCTCGCCAAGGTCCTCGGGGCTCACGTGACCGCCGTGGACAGTGCGCCGAAGCTTGAGATGCTGCGCACGATCGGTGCAGATCGCGTCATCGACTACTCCAAGGAGGACTTCACCGACAGCCCTGAGACCTACGACGTCATCTTCGACGTAGTCCGCAACACACCGTCCGGTCGCATGGCGAGGTTGCTGACCGAGAACGGATGCCTGCTCATGGCCAATCCGGGCTTCTTGCAGATCGTTCGCGCCAGGTGGGCGGCGAGGGGGAGCAAGAAGGGGGTCGTGTTCGGGGCGTCGAGTGGCACGAGCGAGGACCTGGCCCACCTGCGAGGCTTGGTCGAAGCGGGACAGCTGCACCCGGTCATCGACCGGCGCTTCCTGCTCGAGCAGATGGTCGAGGCTCATTGGTACGCCGAGACCGGACAGAAGCTGGGGAACATCGTTGTCGTCGTTGCGTAGTTGCGGTATCCGCGATCGAAGCTTCCCGCCAGCCCAACCGGGACCGCGGACGAAGCACCGGAGTCCGTCATCAAGGACGCCGTTGGCAACGTCCTGGCTGACGGCGACACGGTGATCGTGATCAAGAACCTCAAGGTCAAGGGGAACCCCACGCCCATCAAGGTGGGCACCAAGGTTCGCAACATCCGCCTGGTGGACGGCGTGGACGGCCACGATATCGACTGCAAGGTGGACGGGTTCGGGTCGATGCAGCTCAAGTCGTCCGTGGTGAAGAAGGCCTGACGCGGCGCTTCGGCGGATAGGCGAAGAGCCGGCCACGCGTCGACAGTGGGGTAACCGGATCGGCTAACGACAACGTTCGTCCACCAGGATGGTGGCGCCGACGGCGTCCAGCCCCTCTTCGAAGAAGTTGAAGTGATACGCGCACCAGAGCAGCGAACCACCCTGCGGCAACACGGTCCCGACCAACGCACGGGCCTCGCAGCGGTCACACCGGTCAGCGGCCGTCAGGTTCCGGGCGGGCTTCTTGTCGATCGAAGTCTTCATCTCGGTTGTCCCTTCGCGACCGTCTGGAAAAACTCTCTCTGACATCACAACCATGGCATGCCGTTGCGACCCTGTGGATAGGGTAAATGGTCCCCTGTCCTCAGAAGCTCACGTTGCGGGTTGTGGACCGCCTACCAGACCCAGGGGATGAAGCGCCGCGGCACCTGAAGCCGGTACTGCGCGTAGTCGGGATGCTGCTCGAGCAGCCAGGCCTCTTCTCGGCGCCTTTTGGCGTCGAGGAAGACCGCAGCAAGTGCCAGCGGCAGCAGGGCCAGCGACGACGAGAGCAGTGCCCAGCCGAGAAGCAGCAGCAATGCTCCGCCATAGATCGGGTGGCGCACCAGCCCGTAGATGCCGTCCTGCCTCAGCACCCCGTCGGCCACAGGCCTGGGGAAGGGCGTGAGCTGTCGGCCGAGTCCGGCACCACCCCCGACGAGCAGCCCGGCTCCGGCGAGGACGACCACGCCCCCGAGCCCGGCGAGCCAGTGGCTCATCGCCTGTGGCCAGTTCGACCCGAGCACACCGGTCGCAATCGCCGCACAGAGGAGCACGGCCTGAAGCCCCACCCAGCCGCCGCCGCGACGACCAAAGGAGGGAAGCCGGCTCGGGGNNGGGTCGCCCATCGGCGCCCCGCGTGCAGCGCTCATGACGCGACCGCCATCACAGGGTCAGTCGACACACGCGGTATCCGTTGGCGTCAGGTGAGGGAGAAGGGCGGATAGCGGTCGGTGACCAAGAGGGTCGCGTACGCCTGGACGCGCAACCACCAGCGACCGACGCCGACCACGAAGTCAAACAGTCCCCGCGGGTATTGCCCGGTGAACAGGATTGCGAACCACGCGGCGACGACCGCGAAGAAGGCGGCGGCGGACAGCACGGCCAGGACGACGAGGTGCGGGATCGCGAAAATCCACTTCACCAGCGGCAGCCAGCGGTTGAGATCGCGCTCGACGTCGGGGTAGTCGATCTCGAGGTGGACGTTCTGCTCCTCGACCGTCGATGGGTACTGGTCGGTGAGCAGCACGAAGTAGGCGCAGACGCGAGCGCTGAACCGGGTCAGCTCCAGGGCGAAGTCGAACCACCAACGCGGGTAACGCTGCCTGAAGACGATCATGAGCAGCGTCGCGATGAACAAGCCGACGGTGATACCGCCGCTCGAATGGCGCACCACCTCACCGCTCCGGTCGTAGACAGTCTCGGTGGCGCCCGCCGTGAGCACGGCGACGACGATCCCGATCGGAATGACCATGAACACGCGAAGGAAGGTCCTTGCCCTGTCGAGCTGTTCGGCGAAGTCGATCGTGAGGCGCGCGGGGTATTCCGACCCCGCCGGCTGAACCGTCATCTGTGCCCTCCAGCATGGATAGACGCTGAGCCGGACCGCCTTCGCCACGACCCGGGAGACTGTTGTAGCCCCATGTTGGCGGCGCTGGCCCACGCGCGCAATGGCCCGATGACGCCCCTTCCCTGACCGATGATCGCGACGTCGACCACGTCAGCGATGGCGTCAGCCACAGCGTCGGTGAGGGCGCGGACAGGTCAGGTCGCCAACGCCCCCAAACCGGTCAGTCGTTGAGCCAAGGCCAGGAGCTGTGTCGAGTCGGTCTTGAGCAGGAAAGCGTCGATGGCGGGTTCCTTGTCAGCCAGCGACTTGAGCTCGGCATGTGCTGTGAACAGAATGATCTTCG
>PKWT01000133.1:12155-13935 GCA_003132125.1 Micrococcales bacterium
AAGATGGACTCGACAAGAAACTGAACGTCCGGGTCGTCCTCCACCACGACGAGGACCTGCATCGGCGTATCAGTACTCGTCACCAGACTCTTCTCCTTCAGCGGGGGCGAACTGTTTGAGATACTCCATCTCGCGTTTGAGCTCGATCATCTTCAGCTCACGTCCGATGGCCAACCGCTGGAACCTCTCAAGCTCGGCCAGTCGGTCGAGCTCCTTGGCCTGCTTTGCGAGCTCGGCCTGGGCCAGCTTCTGTTCCGTCACGTCTCGGGCCGCGGCGAAGAGGCCAAGGACCTTGCCGCCGGAGTCGCGGTAGACCGCGGCGTTGTACAAGACCTCGGTGAGAGTGCCGTCCTGGTGGCGCATGGTCAGCGGGTAGTCGGTCACCGACCCCCGCTCGAACGCCAGCCGGTAGCCCTCGTTCGCGTGGTCGGGCTCGGTGAAGTAGTCCGAGAAGTCAGTCCCGATGAGCTCCCCGCGGGGGACGCCGGTGACCTTGATCGTGGCCTCGTTGACGTCGGTGATCTTGCCTTCGGGGCTGATCGTCACCAGCGGGTCCAGCCCGGCCTCGATCAAGCTCCGGGCGTACTGAGCCGCGGCATGCTCGGCGGCCCGGTAACGGGCGAACCGCCATGCCAGGACGGTGAAAGCCAGCACGAGCAAGAGCGCCACACCCAGGGAGATGCCCAAGGTGCGTTGGAAGGTGCGGGCCGGCGCGAGGGCGGTGCTGGACGGCATCTCGGCGGTGACCGTCTAGCCCAGGCCGGGCACCGGCCCGGCGGACACGAGCATCCCGTCAACGATGGTGTCGACGCTGCGTCCTGCCAGCGCCTGGCGGGTCGTCGCCGCGAGCGGGGCCGCGCGGGGCTGCCCACGGTCGTCGACGCTCAGTATGCCGGTCAGTGGTTGTCCCACCTGGTCGGTCACGGAGATGGTGACGCCATCATCGGCGCGGGCGCTCTGGCTCAGCTGTCTCACGGAGTCGAGCCGCCACAGGACGGTGACGACCCCGACGCGTCGGGACTCCTGGAACACGGGAGCGGCAACCCCGACAACCATCGGATGCCCGGTCGTGGCCGTGCGGTAGCCCTCCGAGACATAGGGGTTGTTGGTGCGCAGCACACCGATGAACCAGTCCCGGTAGGAGAACTGCTCGCCGATGATCTCGGGCTGGGAAGGATAGAACGCGACGATCCGACCGTCTAGATCGGTCACGAACGCCGATGGTGCCCCCTTGCTCCGCGCCAGTGTCGACAGCTGGTCCTGCACCGCAGCCAAGGTAGTGGCAGTAGGTGCGGTCAGGCTCGCGATCACCGGCCGGGTCGTCGCCCAGGTCGCCACGGTCAGCTTGAACTCGTCTGCCTGGCGCACCAACGCTCGCACCGCGGCTTCACGGTTGGAACGCACCCCTGCCTGTGCGTTGCTCTGCACGGTGCGAGTCGCTTCCACCTGTGCGACCCACCCGACGCCTCCCAGCAACGCGACCGACAGAAGTGCCGCGCCCAGAGGAACCGCGACCGGGTGCCGAACCCAGGAGGACACCGCAGAACCCGCCCGAACGCCACGCGATCGTGCGGACATTCCAAGACCTCTCCTTGGTTGTCAACCACCGGCGTTCACCTGTGATGCGGTTGACCAACCGCCGTCGAGAAGACCCCAAGGGAACTGGGGAACGTGCCGCGAGACAGAGGGGCGACGTTCCACAATGTCAAGGCGTCAAACACCGTTTGGTATGGCCGCATCTCAACTATATGACGGAGGTGGCGGACACAGAATACGCAAA
>PKWT01000466.1:0-850 GCA_003132125.1 Micrococcales bacterium
CACCGGTGATCGACTCACGCACGGCCGTCATCCGGGACCCGAGCCCCTTCATCCAGGGGACGCTCGCCGTCGACTTCAACCGTGGGTACGACACGCTTCAGGACCCTGCCGGCCGGGACTACTTCGGGCCGCAGCGCACCCTTTCGCGCCAGCTTCCCGAACCGAAGGCCTGGGTCACGCGCATGTCCCAGGCCCTGGTCGAGGTGATGTCCGGGGCTCGCCCGGCCCCGCAGGTGATCCGCTGGACCACACCCGAGGTCTACACAGTGCTCGCTCGGCGCAATGCCGTCTCGGGTCGACGCGCGACGGTCGCCCGACGGGCGCTGGTGCGCCGGGTCAGGATCTGCGAACCGGCCGACGGCGTCGTCGAGGCGTGCGCCGTGGTCGTGGACAACGGCCGGGTCCGGGCGATCGCCATGCGACTCACGGGTGTCGACCACCGGTGGGTGGTCAGCGAGCTGCAGGTCGGCTGATGGGGCCGGCTGATCGGGTCGGCGGCGCAGCCCTCGCCGGAGAGGGACTGGCTCGGGATCATCCGGCGCAGCTTGCGCCAGACAGGGACCGGCTCGGGATCAGCCGGCGCCGGCTGTGGCCAGGCTCGGGGTCAGCGGCGCTTGTTCTTGCTCTTGGCCTTGCTCTTCTTGCTGCCACCACGCGGGTCCTCGGCCTTGCGTGCCGCCCGGCTCTCGGACGTCACCTCATCGCGCTCCTGCACCGAGCCGTCGTCACTGGGCGCCGAGTAGTGCAACCTCGCCGGAGCCACCGGAGTCTCCAGGCCCTTGGCCCGGATGGCCTTGGCCGCTTCGAAGCCGTCCTTGGGCGCGGCCTGGACTGCGGCCTGGACCTCGAT
>PKWT01000466.1:868-2151 GCA_003132125.1 Micrococcales bacterium
CGCTGGTACTCCACGAGCGGGTCGCGCTGGGCCATGGCGCGCAGGCCGATGCCCTCCTGCAGGTAGTCCATCTCGTAGAGGTGCTCGCGCCACTTGCGGTCAAGCACGGAGAGCACGACACGCCGCTCCACCTCTCGGGCGACCTCTTCACCCAGCGCCAGCTCGCGCGCGTCATAGGCATGGTGGGCGTCAGAGGTGAGCTCTTCGCGCAACAGCTCGGCGGTGATGCTGCCATGGCCACCGGCCGCTTCCTCGATCTCCGCGATGCTGATCGAGACGGGGTACAGGGTCTTGAGCGCGGTCCACAGCTTCTCGAGGTCCCAGTCGTCGACGAAGCCCTCTGAGGTGGCCGCGTCGACGTAGCTGGCAATGACGTCGTTGATGAAGTGCCGGATCTGCTCGTGCAGATCCTCGCCCTCGAGCACGCGGCGGCGCTCGCCATAGATGATCTCGCGCTGGCGGTTGAGGACATCGTCGTACTTCAGGACGTTCTTGCGGATCTCGAAGTTGCGTGACTCGACCTGGGTCTGGGCGCTCTGGATCGAACGCGAGACCATCTTGGACTCGATCGGGACGTCGTCCTCCATCTTGGCCGTGGTCATGAACCGGTCGACCATCGCCGCGTTGAACAGGCGCATGAGGTCGTCCTGCAGCGAGAGGTAGAAACGACTCTCGCCCGGGTCGCCCTGACGGCCCGACCGTCCACGCAGCTGGTTGTCGATCCGTCGCGACTCGTGACGCTCGGTGCCCAGGACGTAGAGCCCTCCGAGCGCGGTGACCTCGTCGTGCTCAGCGGCCACGGACCTCTCGGCGGCGGCGAGGGCGCCGACCCACGCGGCTTCGTACTCCTCGGGGGTCTCGACCGGGTCCAGCCCCTGCTGCTTGAGCGAGGCGACGGCGGTGAACTCGGGGTTGCCACCGAGCATGATGTCGGTACCGCGACCGGCCATGTTGGTCGCGACGGTCACCGCGGACTTGCGGCCGGCCTGAGCGACGATAGCGGCCTCACGCGCGTGCTGCTTGGCGTTGAGGACCTCGTGTGGCACGCCACGGCGACGCAGCAGCTCCGAGAGGTGCTCGCTCTTCTCCACCGAGACCGTGCCGACGAGGACCGGTTGGCCACGCTTGTGACGGTCGGCGAGGTCCTCGACCACCGAGGTGAACTTGGCGTCTTCGGTGCGATAGACGAGGTCCGCCTGGTCGACGCGGATCATCGGCTGGTTGGTGTCGATGCAGACGACGCCCAGCTTGTAGATGCTGTGGAGCTCGGCGGCCTCGGTCTG
>PKWT01000466.1:2172-3654 GCA_003132125.1 Micrococcales bacterium
GCCTGGTGCATGCCCTCGTTGTACCGGCGCCCGGCGAGCATCCGGCCGGTGTGCTCGTCGACGATGAGGATCTCGCCGTTCATGTTGACGTAGTCCTTGTCGCGCTTGAACAGCTCCTTGGCCTTGAGGGCGTTGCTGAGGTAGCCGATCAGCGGGGTGTTGACGGACTCATAGAGGTTTTCGATGCCCAGGTAGTCCTCGACCTTGGTAATGCCGGCCTCCAGGACGCCGACGGTGCGCTTCTTCTCGTCGACCTCGTAGTCGCCCTCGCCGTCCTCGCCACGGTTCAGGTGCTTGACCAGCTTGGAGAACTCGACATACCACTTGGTCGCCTGATCGGCCGGACCGCTGATGATCAGCGGGGTGCGGGCCTCGTCGATGAGGATGGAGTCAACCTCGTCGACGATGCAGAAGCTGTGCCCGCGCTGGACGAGCTCCTCGGTGGACCAGGCCATGTTGTCGCGCAGGTAGTCGAAGCCGAACTCGTTGTTGGTCCCGTAGGTGATGTCCTTGCGGTACTCGAGGCGACGCTCGGCCGGCGACATCGACGACAGGATGCACCCGGTCTCGATGCCGAGAGCCCGGTGGATGCGGCCCATCAGGTCGGACTGGTACTCGGCGAGGTAGTCGTTGACGGTGATGACGTGGACGCCTTTGCCCTCAAGAGCATTGAGGTATGACGCGAGGGTCGCGACCAGGGTCTTGCCCTCACCGGTCTTCATCTCGGCGACGTTGCCCAGGTGCAGCGCCGCTCCACCCATGATCTGCACGTCGAAGTGGCGTTTGCCCAGCGTCCGCTTGCTCGCCTCACGCACGGCCGCGAAAGCCTCGGGCAGCAGGTCATCGAGGGTCTCGCCGTCGGCCAGACGCTTGCGGAAGATCTCGGTCTCGCCGCGCAGCTCTGCGTCGGTAAGCTTCGCGAAGTCTTCCTCGATCGCGTTGACCTGCAGAGAGATGCCCTGCAGCTTCTTGAGGATGCGGCCTTCGCCGGCGCGCAACATTTTTTCAAAGATCTTGATGGCCACGCGTAACTCCTGGTGAACTCAACCGTGATGCGGATGTCCTGGATCGATCCGCTGAATCGGATCTGGTCAATGTGCACCTAGGCTAGTCGGTGATGGTTCCCCCACTCGATTCGTCTCCCGAAACCGCGACTCCCAAGGATACGGTGCCGGCCGTGTTCGAGACGTCCCGGCTGCGGCTGCGGCCCTGGCGCGACGCCGATGCCCCGGGGCCCGACCAGGGACCGGACGCCGACAGCCTCCGGTTCATGCCAGCCGGGGCCCAGCCCGGACCGGATGACTTCCCGGCGTGGCTGGCGCAGCGTCGGCGGGACATGGATGCCGGAGGCGACCTTCACTGGTGCATCGCGGACCGAACGACGGACCAGGTGTTCGGCAACGTCCAGATCTTCCGGATGGGACCACCCGAGGGACGTTTCCAGGGCGAGCTCGGCTACTGGCTGCGGCCGGGCGCCCGGGG
>PKWT01000466.1:3671-4728 GCA_003132125.1 Micrococcales bacterium
ACGGACAGTGACAACTACGCCTCACAGGCGCTCCTGCGATCTGCCGGGTTCGCGCAGTGCGGCGCCGACCACAAAGCCTGGCGACGCACCGACGGCTCGTTGTCCGACGGACTGTATTTCGAGCTGCTCGCCGACGAGCCGGAGCCAGCAGAAGGTGGCCCCGCGGGCAGCTTGGTGAGCGGCCTGGCGAGCGGCCTCGCGATCAGCAAGGCGGGGAGCCAGGGGGTGAGCCGCGCGCCGGGATTCGAGCCAGTCACCTTGGAAGGCAAGGGAATACGCCTTCGCAAGTGGCGGCATACGGATGCGGATCGAATCGTGCAAGCATGCTCCGACGAGCGCACCCGGCACTGGCTGGCCGACAGTCTGCCGTCGCCCTACACTCTCGAGCACGCCCACTCCTACATCGCGGGAATGAGCGAAGAGGCCCGCAACAGAAGGGGTCTGAGCTGGTGTGTGGCCGATGCCGAGAGCGATGTGTGCCTTGGCGCAATCACGGTCCTGAACCTTCGCGACGCCCTCGGCACGGCAGGCGAGATCGGCTACTGGACCCATCCGGACGCGCGGGGGCGAGGGGTCATGTCCGAGGCTGTGCGTCTGGCCGTGCGACATGCGTTCATCCCGCGCGAGGATGGCGGCTTGGGTCGGACACGCCTGCGGCTCAACGCTGCCGACGGCAACCTGGCATCACAGCAGATTGCCCGGGCGAACGGTTTCGTCGAGGTCGGCCGGGACCGGTTGGCCGAACCGCTCGGTGACGGGACGTTCGCCGACCTGGTGCGCTTCGACCTGCTGATCGCCGAGTGGAACGCTGCCGCGGCTGAGGACGGCTAGCCGGTCGTGTGACGCCGCTCAGTTGGCGACGGAGGCAAGGTCCAGCCAGGAAGCCATGTCGGCCAGGTGTCGGCCGAGCGCAGGTTTGGCCTCCAGCGGCGCGCCAGGTTCCCAGTGGATCCCTTGGACCCGCAACGCGTTTGCCGCGCGATCGGCCTTGAGGTCGACCCGGGCGACGAGGGTGTCGCCGAACAGGAACGGCAGCGCGTAGTAGCCGTGGACCCGC
>PKWT01000091.1:0-1873 GCA_003132125.1 Micrococcales bacterium
ACTACGACATCGCCCGGTTCGGCATGGAACGCTTCAGCGCGACCCCCCGACAGGCAGACCTGATGATCGTGGCCGGTCGCGTCAGCCAGAAGATGGCGCCTGTCGTGCGCCAGGTCTACGACCAGATGCCAGAGCCCAAATGGGTCATCTCGATGGGCGTCTGCGCCAGCTCGGGCGGCATGTTCAACAACTACGCCATCGTGCAAGGGGTCGACCACATCATCCCCGTCGACGTCTACCTGCCCGGCTGCCCGCCGCGGCCCGAGATGCTGCTCAACGCGATCATCACGCTGCACGAGCAGATCCAGAACACCCCGCTCGGCGTCAACCGTGTCGCCGCGGCCCATGCGGCCGAGGCAGCGGCGCTGGCCGCGACGCCCACGCATCAGATGAAGGGCCTGCTGGCATGAGCAAGACAGGCGAGAACGACAACTTGCCTGCCGCTCCGGGGACCGATCCAGAGCCCGTGGTCATCGATGTGCGACAAGGAATGTTCGGTGCGGCCAACGGCGGAGACACCAGCGGGTATGGCGGCCTGGTGGCTCCCGTGCTGTTCCCGGGTGCTGCGGTGCGTCCCTACGGCGGGTATTTCGACGAGGTCGTCGACCAGCTGGAACGCGCCCTCGCCAGCGGCAGCACGGCATACTCACTGGCCGTGGAACGAGTCGTGGTGGACCGCGGTGAGATGACCGTCTTCGTCGCTCGCGAGCACGTGGTGACCGTCGCCCGTGCATTGCGTGACGACCCCATGCTTCGCTTCGAGATGTGCACCGGCGTCTCGGGCGTCCACTACCCGCACGAGGTCGGCCGAGAGCTGCACGCCGTCTACCACCTGCTCTCGATCACCAACGGCGGCAGGCGGATTCGCCTCGAGGTCACCTGTCCGGACGATGACCGCCACATCCCCTCGATCGTCGAGGTCTACCCGGCCAACGACTGGCATGAGCGCGAGACCTGGGACATGTTCGGCATCGAGTTCGACGGCCACCCGGCGTTGACCCGCATCCTCATGCCGGACGACTGGCCCGGGCACCCGCAGCGCAAGGACTATCCCCTCGGCGGCATCCCTGTGGAGTACAAGGGCGCCACCATCCCGCCGCCGGATCAACGGAGGTCGTACAACTGATGGGGTCGTACAACTCATGACTGAACAGGCTCGCGACATCTACGCCACCTCGGTGGCGGATGCCAAGGACGCCGAGGGCGCCCAGGTGTACAACGCGATCGGCGGCGACTGGGATGCCATCGTCGACGAGGCATCCGCACTCCATGAGGAGCGGATCGTCGTCAACATGGGGCCACAGCACCCCTCGACGCATGGCGTCCTGCGCCTCATCCTTGAGCTCGAGGGCGAGACCGTCACAGAGACCCGGGCGGGCATCGGCTACCTGCACACCGGCATCGAGAAGAGCATGGAGTTCCGTAACTGGACCCAGGGCGTGACGTTCTGCACCCGCATGGACTACCTCGCACCGCTGTTCAACGAGACCGCCTACTGCCTGGCCGTCGAAAAGCTGCTGGGCATCACGGACCAGATTCCCGAGCGCGCCAGCGTCATCCGGGTGCTGATGATGGAGCTCAACCGCGTCGGATCCCACCTCGTGTGCCTGGCCACCGGCGGCATGGAGATGGGCGCCACCACGATCATGACGATCGGCTTCCGCGAGCGTGAACGCATCCTGGCGATCTTCGAGATGATCACCGGTCTGCGGATGAACCATGCCTATGTCCGGCCCGGCGGCGTGGCGCAGGACCTGCCGCCCGGGGCGATCGACAAGATCCGCGACGCCATCCCGCTGATCCGTCGTGGCATCGGCGAGCTCGAGCGGCTGATGAACGAGAACCCGCTCGTCAAGGGGCGCATGGTGAACGT
>PKWT01000091.1:1886-5828 GCA_003132125.1 Micrococcales bacterium
GCATATGGCCGGCTGAGGGTTCGTATCGACGAGATGTACGAGTCGCTCAAGATCGTCGAACAGGCCGCGGACAGGCTGCAGAGTGCCGAGCTGAGCAACGGCCCGGTCATGGTGGAGGACAAGAAGATCGCGTGGCCGGCACAGCTGGCCATCGGCGGCGACGGGATGGGCAACAGCCTGGACCACATCCGCGAGATCATGGGCACCTCGATGGAGTCCCTGATCCACCACTTCAAGCTGGTGACCGAGGGCTTTCACGTCCCCCCGGGCCAGGTCTATGCGGCCATCGAGTCGCCCAAGGGCGAGCTGGGGGTGCACGTTGTCTCCGACGGAGGCACCCGCCCCTACCGAGCGCACTTCCGGGAGCCCTCGTTCAACAACCTGCAAGCGGTCGCCGCGATCTGTGAAGGCGGCCAGCTGGGGGACGTCATCGTGGCTGTCGCCTCGATCGACCCTGTGATGGGAGGCGTGGACCGATGATCAGCACCGACGGCAGTCCGAACTACGGCGTGGTGCCGTCACCGGACACCGACACCTACCCGGCCGACGTCCTGGCCTCGCTGCGGGCCGACGCCGCTGAGGTGATCGCGCGCTACCCGCAGGCGCGCTCTGCGTTGCTGCCGCTGCTGCACCTGGTGCAGTCCGTCGACGGATTCGTCTCTCCCCGGGGCATCGAGCTGTGCGCCGATCTGCTGGGTCTGACCGGCGCCGAGGTGAGTGGCGTCGCGACCTTCTACTCGCAGTACAAGCGTCACCCCAACGGCAAGTACACGATCGGCGTCTGCACCAACACGCTCTGCGCGATCATGGGCGGCGACGAGATCTGGGACTTCGTGAGCGCCCATCTGGGCATTGGTCATGACGAGACCACCGCTGACGGCTTGGTGACGCTGGAGCGGATCGAGTGCAACGCTGCCTGTGACTACGCGCCCGTGGTCATGGCCAACTGGGAGTTCTTCGACAACCAGACGCCCCAGTCCACCAGCCAGCTGGTCGACGACCTTCGCTCCGGCCTATCCGTGACTCCCACCCGCGGCGCGTCAAAGGTCTGCAGCTTCAAGGAGGTCTCGCGGGTGCTGGCCGGTTTCCATGACGGCTTGGCCGACGAGGGCGTCGGTGCGGGTCCGGCGTCACTGGAGGGCCTCAAGGTTGCCAAGGCCCAGTCCGCGACGAAGACGCGGGCGGCAAAGGCGGCTCCGGCGGCAAAGGCGGCTCAGGCCGCCGACACGACTCCAGCAGCGGACACGGCCCCGACCGCGGACACGCTGTTCGAAGCGCCCAAGGGCACCGGGAAGGCGAAGAAGAAGTGAGCACGCAGCTGACCCCTATCCTCACCAAGTTCTGGGACGACCCCCAGTCCTGGACCCTGGCGACCTACGAGAAGCACGACGGCTACAAAGCGCTGAAGAACGCGCTGAAGATGCCACAGGCCGATCTGGTGCAGCTGGCCAAGGACTCCGGCCTGCGTGGTCGTGGCGGCGCGGGCTTCCCGACCGGCATGAAGTGGGGTTTCCTGCCAGCCCCTGACGGCGGCCCCCGCTACCTGGTGGTCAACGCCGACGAGTCCGAGCCGGGCACCTGCAAGGACATCCCGTTGATGATGGCGGCCCCGCAGCTCCTGATCGAGGGCATGGTCATCACGTCGTTCGCCATCGGCTGCAACCATGCCTTCATCTACGTGCGCGGCGAGGTCGTCCACGTCTACCGCCGACTGCTGCGAGCCGTCGAAGAGGCTTACGCCGCCGGCTATCTGGGCAAGAACATCCTCGGCAGCGGCTTCGACCTGGACATCACCGTGCACGCCGGCGCCGGCGCGTACATCTGTGGTGAGGAGACCGCGCTGCTGGACTCCCTCGAGGGTCGTCGCGGGCAACCGCGCCTCAAGCCGCCGTTTCCTGCCGTCGCCGGTCTCTATGCCCGGCCGACCGTCGTCAACAACGTTGAGTCCATTGCGTCCATTGCTCCGATCCTTCTGAACGGCGCCAAGTGGTTCGCCGAGATGGGCACCGAGCGGTCGAGCGGCTTCGGCATCTTCAGCCTCTCCGGGCACGTGGCCCGTCCCGGTCAGTACGAAGCGCCGCTGGGCATCACCCTGCGGGAGCTGCTCGAGATGGCCGGCGGGATGCGCGACCCGAGCAAGAAGCTGAAGTTCTGGACCCCGGGTGGCTCGTCCACGCCGATGTTCACCGACCAGCACCTCGACGTGCCGCTCGACTTCGAGTCCGTCGCCGCGGCTGGGTCGATGCTCGGCACGCGCGCCCTGCAGATCTTCGACGAGACGGTGTCGGTGGTTCGGGCGGTCTCGCGCTGGACGGACTTCTACGCCCACGAGTCCTGCGGCAAGTGCACGCCGTGTCGTGAGGGCACGTTCTGGCTCAAGCAGATCATGGCGCGGCTCGAGCTCGGCCAGGGCACCCAGGATGACATCGACAAGCTGCTCGACATCTGCGACAACATCCTGTTCCGGGCGTTCTGCCCGCTCGGCGACGGTGCGACCAGCTGCATCACCTCCGCGGTTCAGTACTTCCGCACGGAGTTCGAGGCGGGGATGCACACCCCCGCGTCAGTGCTTTTCCCGCCGGCCGCCTCGACGCTGTTCGCGAAGGAGACCGTGTCCGCATGACCGTCACCTCATCTACGACAACCCCCACGGACCTGGTCAACCTGACCATCGACGGGGTTGCCGTCAGCGTCCCCAAGGGCACCCTGCTGATCCGCGCCGCCGAACAGATCGGCGTTCAGATCCCTCGGTTCTGCGACCACCCGCTGCTCGACCCGGTGGGTGCCTGCCGCCAGTGCATGGTCGAGGTCGCAGCTCCAGGCCCCGACGGGTCGCTGCGTGCCATGCCCAAGCCGATGGCCTCGTGCACCACCACGGCCAGCGAGGGCATGGCGGTCAAGTCGCAACACACCTCGCCGATGGCCGACAAGGCCCAGCACGGCCAGATGGAGTTCTTGCTGATCAACCACCCGCTCGACTGCCCGGTCTGCGACAAGGGCGGCGAGTNNTGCGTCCTCTGCGCCCGCTGCACCCGTTTCTCCGACCAGATCGCCGGCGACCCGTTCATCTCCCTGATCGAGCGTGGCGCACTTCAGCAGATCGGCATCTATCAGGACAAGCCGTTCGAGTCCTATTTCTCGGGCAACACCGTCCAGATCTGCCCCGTGGGCGCGCTGACCGGCGCGGCATACCGCTTCCGCTCCCGTCCCTATGACCTCGTCTCGACCCCGAGCGTGTGCGAGCACTGCGCTAGCGGCTGTGCAACCCGCACCGACCACCGCCGTAGCACCGTCCTTCGTCGTATGGCCGCCAACGACCCGGCGGTCAACGAGGAGTGGAACTGCGACAAGGGTCGTTGGGCATTCACCTACGCCACCGGCACCGACCGCATCACCGACCCGCTGGTCCGCGGCGACGATGGCACCCTGCACGTGGCCTCGTGGCCAGAGGCGCTGGATGCGGCTGCCCGCGGCTTGGCCGCGGCGCGCGACGCCAAGGGTGTTGGTGTGCTGGTCGGCGGCAGGGTTACTGCAGAGGACGCCTACGCCTACGCGAAGTTCGCTCGAATAGCGTTGCAGACCAACGACATCGACTTCCGCGCCCGTCCGCACTCCGTCGAGGAGGCGCAGTTCCTGGCGAGCAACGTCGTCGCGACCGGCCCGTCAGATGCTCCTGGCGGCTCTGTGACCTACGCTGAGATCGAAGCCGCCAAGACGGTGCTGCTGGTGGGCTTCGAGCCCGAGGACGAGTCGCCGATCGTCTTCCTGCGACTTCGCAAGGCCGTCCGCAAGCACCGCACCGCAGTATTCGCGGTCGCCCCCCTCGCGTCGCGCGGTCTGAAGAAGCTTGATGGCACCGTGATCACCGCCGCCCCTGGCACCGAAGCCGAGGTTCTGCAGGCGCTGGTAGAGGGCGCCAAGCTGGTCAAGGCCGCAGGTGGT
>PKWT01000091.1:5843-8556 GCA_003132125.1 Micrococcales bacterium
ACCGGCGCCAGGTTGGCGTGGGTTCCCCGGCGCGCAGGAGAGCGGGGCGCGCTGGAGAGCGGCGCGCTGCCCAATCTGCTTCCGGGTGGCCGTCCCGTCACGGATCCCCGTGCTCGAGCCGAGGTCGGTGAGGCGTGGGATGTCGTCGGCCTGCCTGACCAGGTTGGACGAGACACCTCGGCGATCATCGCGGCGGCCAACTCAGGCGGGCTCGGTGGCCTGCTGGTCGGCGGCGTCGACCCGGCAGACCTGATCGGCTCGTCCGACCTGCTGGACGCCTTGACCAGGTCCTTCGTGGTCTCCCTGGAGCTGCGATCGAGTGCCGTCACCGACGTGGCCGATGTGGTGCTGCCGGTGGCCGCCCACCAGGAGAAGGCCGGCACCTTCGTCAACTGGGAGGGCAGGGTCCGGTCCTTCGAGGCGGCATTGACGACTAGTGCCATGAGCGATCACCGGGTGCTTGACCTGTTGGCCGACGAGATGGGCGAGCCCCTCGGAGTCCGCACGCTGGAGGCCGTCCGCACCGACATGCGGGCCCTCGGCCCGTGGACCGGCGACCGCGCAGCTGCGCCGGTGGTCGAGGCTGCCGAGGTTCCGTCGCTGGATGCCGGACAGGCCGTGCTGGCCACCTGGCACCATCTCCTGGACTCCGGCCGGATGCAGGACGGTGAGCCGTTCCTGGCCGGGACGGCGCCCAAGGCCCGTGCGTTGCTGTCGGCCAAGACCGCGGCAACGATCGGCCTGTCCGACGGCGACACCGTGCGGGTCAGCACCAGCTCGGGATCCATCACGGCGCCGCTGACGATCACGGACATGGCGGACCACGTCATCTGGCTGCCAACCAACTCTCCCGGATCCGCGGTGCGGTCGGCGCTGGGCGTCGATGCCGGCGCCATAGTCTCCCTGACCACTGGCGGTGTCGCATGAGCCTGATCACGTCGCTCGTCTCCATCGACAACCCGGCGGCGGACTTCAGCGACACTCCTTGGTGGCTCTCGCTGGTCAAGGCGCTGTTCGTCTTCGTCTTCCTGATGGTCAACACGCTCGTCGTCATCTGGTTCGAGCGCCGCGTCATCGGCCGCATGCAGCAGCGCCCCGGGCCCAACCGCACCGGTCCGTTCGGTCTGCTTCAGACGCTCGCCGACGGAATAAAGCTTGCGCTCAAAGAAGACCTGATCCCCAAGAACGCTGACAAGGTCGTGTTCCTGCTCGCCCCGGTCATCGCAGGCGCTATGGCGTTCGTGTCTTTCGCGATCATCCCCATGGGTTCGATGGTCAGCATGTTCGGCCACCGGACGCCGCTCCAGCTCACTGACACTCCGGTCGCAGTCCTGCTGGTGCTCGCCGTTGCCGGGGTCGGTGTCTACGGCATCGTCCTGGCTGGCTGGTCCTCGGGTTCCACGTACCCGCTGCTGGGTGGACTGCGCTCCACCGCACAGGTGATCTCCTACGAGATCGCCATGGGTCTGTCGCTGGTCGCCATCTTCTTGTACAGCGGCTCGATGTCGACCTCGCAGATCGTCGCCTCGCAGAAGAGCCTCTGGTTCATCGTGCCTGCCTTCTTCTCCTTCCTGATCTACGTCGTGACCATGGTCGGCGAGACCAACCGGCTGCCCTTCGACCTCGCCGAAGGTGAGGGCGAGCTCACCGGTGGGTTCCACACGGAATACAGCTCGTTGAAGTTCGCGATGTTCTTCCTCGGCGAGTACGTCAACATGTTCACCGTGTCCGCGCTGGCGACCACCATGTTCCTGGGTGGGTGGCAGGCGCCTCCCGGCATCGCGGCGATCAACGACGGCATGTTCAACCAGGGCTGGTGGGGCCTGCTGTGGTTCGTCATCAAGCTGTGGATGTTCATGTTCTTCTTCGTGTGGCTGCGTGGCTCCCTGCCGCGCGTGCGCTACGACCAGTTCATGCGCTTCGGCTGGAAGTTCCTCATCCCGATCACGCTGCTCTGGGTCGTCTCGGTGGCGTTCATCCGCGGTGCGCAGCTGGCCTTCTTCGGCGACAACGTCCGGACGGCGACCGTGATCGTGGTTGGCGTCATCGCCACGATCGCCCTGGCCGTCGCCTGGGTGTGGGACGGCAACCGTGTGGCGGCAGCCGTCCCTGTCGAGCGCCCCGAGGAGGTTGACCCGTTCGCGGGCGGCTACCCGGTCCCACCGTTGCCCGGCCAGCGCCTACGCGAACCCGGCCAACAGGCGCTCGATCCGAGTGCGCCAAGCCTGTCAGGTGCCCCGTCATGGGCCATCTCCGGCCATACAGAACCGGCCGATGAGGAGGCCCCCCGTGGCTGACGAACAGAAGAAGGCGAGCTTCCTCTCCGAGCTGTTCGCTCCGATCGGCGGCTTCGGCGTGACGTTTGCGACGATGTTTCGCAAGCTCGAGACCGAGGAGTACCCCGAGGTCAAGCGTCCGACCCAGCCGCGTTTCCACGGTCGGCACCAGCTCAACCGGCACCCCGACGGCCTGGAGAAGTGCATTGGCTGCGAGCTGTGCGCCTGGGCCTGCCCTGCTGACGCCATCTACGTCGAGGGCGCTCCCAACGACGACAGCGATGGGGGCAAGGGCCGATTCTCACCCGGTGAGCGATACGGCCGCGTCTACCAGATCAACTACCTTCGCTGCATCTTCTGTGGTCTCTGCATCGAGGCCTGCCCCACCCGCGCGCTCACGATGACCAACTTCTACGAGCTGGCAGACGATGACCGGG
>PKWT01000419.1:0-1838 GCA_003132125.1 Micrococcales bacterium
GGTGCGGTTCGACCGCGGCAGGCTCGGTGATCTGAGTGGGTTGAGGGGCGTTCACCTGCAGTGCCACATCGGCACCGACACCATCGGTCTTTCCCGCATGGGCGCCCGAATGACCGGCCTGGACTTCTCCCCGGCGGCGATCGAGCAGGCGCGCATCCTGGTCGCGAAGTCCGGGGATGACGTGACCTTCGTCGAGTCCGACGTCTATGACGCGGCATCCGCCCTGAGCGGCGAGAAGTTCGACCTCGTCTTCACCGGAATTGGCGCGCTCTGCTGGCTGCCGAGCATCTCGCGCTGGGCTGCCGCTGTTGCGGCCCTGCTCAAGCCGGGTGGTCGGTTGTTCATCCGTGAGGGCCATCCGATGCTCTGGTCGCTCACCGACGCCCGCCCGGATGGCCTTCTCGTTGTTGATCTTCCGTACTTCGAGCGAGACGAACCCAGCGTGTGGGAGGACGGCGGCACGTACGTCGAGACCGATGTGGTCTTCACGGCCAACACGACCCATGAGTGGAACCACGGCCTGGGCGAGATCGTGACGGCCCTCATCGCGCAGGGCCTGCAGATCACCGGGCTGGTCGAGCACGACAGCGTGCCCTGGGAGGCTCTGGTCGGGCAGATGACCAACGACGATCGCGGTGAGTGGCGACTGGCCGAGCGCCCGTGGCGACTGGCTGCCAGCTATACCCTCCAGGCGGTCAAGCTGCCCTGACCGGGCTGTTGCATGGCTCCGTCGGCTGGTTTCATGGAGGGGTGTCTGCGCCTCCCACGCATGAGCCTCCCGTCACCTGTCGCGTTGTCAGGGGTAGCGAAGTCGCGAGCACGTTCGCCGAAGCACTGGAAGCCATCGCGCCGGCTCTGCGTGGTCGCGCCGTCGTACTGACCAGGCTGTCCCAACCGTCGCCGGTGTCCGCGGCGGTGATCGAGGAGCTCGTCGACCTGTTGTTCGAGGGCGGCTGTGGCGACGTACTGGTGGCCGCCGCGCTCTCGGTCGGAGACCGCGACCGTGGTCATCGCAGCGTTCAGGCGTTGGCGCACACCGCTGGGCTCACCGGTCGCAGTCGTCGTGGGCGCCTTTATGAGGTGGTGGATCTCGGTGCGTCCACCGCCCCGGCGGGCGTGCCGGACACGAGCGTGCTGTCGGGGCGAAGTGTCTCGTCCGCCTGGGCCGACGCGGACGTGCGCGTGGTCCTTGCGAGGAGCGTCACCAGCCTTGCCGACGCGTATGACGGGTGTCTTGCCGCGCTGCTCGGCGCCGTTCCCGAGGTGGTTGGCGCCGATCCCGCGGACATCGCGACAGACCTCTTGGTGCACCTTCCGCCGGCACTTGCGGTCATCGACGCGACAGTGACCAGCCATGGCGCCGACGGGCGGCATGCGTTGCGCGAGCTGACCACCGAATCGCTGATCGTCGCGAACGACACGTTGCTCGCGGACTCAACCCTCGCAACGTTGCTGGGCCAGGACCGAGCCGGCTCCAGGTTGGTCGAGCGGGCGTTGCGTGTGCTCGGCGAGCCGTTGGGTCGTGTCGTCGGTGATCTCACCCCGTTCACCGGGGTGACGCGGCCGCACCCTTTGCTGATCCACGCCTTCCGTCGCGCTGGCGCCGAGCGGTCTGTCGCGCGGGTACTCAGCGCCGCAGTAGGAGGGCCCGACAAAGGCGCGGGCGCCGGCGATCCAGTGCTGGCCGGCATACGGCGGGTGCTGACCCCGCTGGTGGCGGCCGCCGACGAGCCAGCACAGCACGCCGCTCTCCTCGGGCTTCTCACCGCCGTGGCCGGAGTCGTCGACCAGACCCATGGCTGGTCGGTGCCCCTCGCCAAGGACCGGGTCAGTCAGGT
>PKWT01000419.1:1920-3584 GCA_003132125.1 Micrococcales bacterium
GTGGCGGTTTCTGTGGACGATCAGGGGCGGGTGGTGCGGCAGGCGGAGCGCAACCTCTATCTGCCCCAACCGAACTACCTCGCCATCTGGGGCGGAGAGCCGATCGACGTCTGCAAGATCGAGCTCGTGGAACGCGCCGACACCGAGCAACGCCTGCTGTGGCGAACCATCGACAGCCTCAACGGATCAGCCAGGTGGGACGACGGCAGCTTGACCTTCACCGATCTTGGCACCGACGGCACTCGGGTGACGGTACGAGGTCGCCAGCTCTTCGCCCTGCCGCCGGCTTGGTCCGGCATCGAACTGGATCTGGTGCCGGAGCTCAAGACGCCTCTCGTGGAGGACGCCTATCGGCGCTTCTTCACCGCGACGTTCGACAACCTGGAGGCGTGCTTCGAGGGTCGCCCGTTCCGGATCGGGCGTCCGGCACCGGCCGGTGACGAGCCGCTGGCCACCGAGTCTCTGCATCAGTTACTGGGGATCGCCCAGTCGTGGTTGGACGAAAGATCCGCCGATCGCACCGGCCTTTTCGGAGAACCGAAGCGCGAAGAGCCGGATGAGGTCGACCTTCACGGGTTCCGCCACTTCGGCGGAGCGCGATGAAGATCGCGGTCACGGGAGCCACGGGTCTGCTGGGAGGCCAGGTGGTGCGGGCGGCTTTGGCCGATGGCCACGAGGTGACCGCCATCGTGCGCTCGACCGGGGCCGCGCAGCTCGCCAGCCTGGACGTCAGGCAGGTCCGCGCGGGGCTCGAGGACGTGACGCGTCTGGGCTCGGCGCTGGGGGGAGTGGAGGGTCTGATCCACTGTGCGGCCGTCTATGCCTTCGGTTCGGACCGTGCCGACGAAGTGGCCCGCGTGAATGCTGGGGGCACGAGGTCGGTCATCGAGGCCGCGGCCGCCGCCGGCGTCGGACGTGTCGTTGTGACGACTTCGTCGGTGACGTGCGGCTCGAGCGAATCCCCTTCTGCTCGTGATGAATCAGCGCACCTCGGGCAGGAGCCGTCACCTGCGTACTACGCGAGCAAGGTGGCGCAGGAGGAGGTGGCTCTGACGACGGCGGAGGATCACGGCATACCCGTCGTTCTGGCTCTGCCCACCGTGGTTCTGGGTGGACCATTCGAAAGGTTGGCACCCAGCAACGCGATCGTTCTGCGTTACCTGCTCGATCCAACGCGCAGCACCTATCCCGGTGGCTGCAACGTCGTGGATGTCCGTGACGTGGCACGCGGTCACCTTCTGCTGCTGGAGCATGGCGTGGCCGGACAGCGCTACCTGCTTGGTGGCCAGGACCTGACGTGGCGGATGCTGCACACACTGGTCGCCGATCTTGCGGGCCTACCCGGACCGTATGCCGAGGTCCCGGCTCCCGTGGCGTGGGTCGCCTCGGCCGCGGTGGAGGGGTGGGCGAAGCTGACCGGTGGGTCGCCGTTGTCGACGCGCGAGGAGGCGCTGACGGTTGGGCGCTACTACTGGTACTCCAGTGCCCGGGCCGCTGCGCTCGGCTACTCGCCACGACCAGCGCGCGATGCCTTGGCCGCTTCGCTGGCCTGGTTGGTGATCAGCGGACACGTCCCTCGCTTCGTGAAAGAGACCCTGCGGCTGGCCCCTGAGGTGCGTGCAGCCCGGCCCCTCATCCCCTCGCCGGAGGTCTAGGCGCTGCGT
>PKWT01000060.1:0-4416 GCA_003132125.1 Micrococcales bacterium
GCTGTTGGCCTGACGGGACAGCGCAGCCGCTTTGGCCGCGGGGGTGATCGGGATCGAGCTGGTGTTTGTGCGTTTGCGCTCGGCCGCCGCGCCGACGACCTCGTGCGCCGTCGGCGGCGCCTTGTCCTTGACGAGGTCAACGACGTCGCCGATCACGCAGGTCACGTTGTCGGGTGCTCCCGCTCGCATCGCCAGCTCCACCAGACGGTCGGCCGTCCGGCCAGGCGGCATGCCCTGCTCGAGGATCTCCTGGATGGTGTCTGCGGCCACAAACCCGGAGAGACCGTCCGAGCAGAGCAGATAGCGGTCGCCGACGTGAGCCTCACGCATGGCAAGGTCGGGCTCGTCGCTCTCGGCGCCGGTAAGGACCCTTGTGACCAGGGAGCGCTGCGGGTGACCCTGAGCCTCTTCCTCGGTGATCCGGCCCTCGTCGATCAGGCTCTGGACGAACGAGTGGTCGTGCGTGATCTGCGTGAACGTTCCATCGCGCAACAGGTAGGCGCGGGAGTCACCGATGTGCGCGACGGCGATCTTGTTGCCGGCCCGCAACAATGCGGTGACCGTGGTGCCCATGCCTTGGAGCTCGGGCTGGTTCTGCATTGCCTGCTGCAGCTCGGTGTTCGCCGTGTGCAGGGCTGCTGCGAGCAGGTCGAGCGCGTCATCCGCTCCGTGGCTCTCGCCGTCAAGACTGACCATCTCGCCGATCGCGATCGAGCTCGCGACATCGCCCGCAGCGTGCCCGCCCATGCCGTCGGCGACGACGAGCAGGTGCGGACCGGCATAGCCCGAGTCCTGGTTCACCTGTCTCACAAGTCCGACGTCCGAGCGGGCGGCAAAGCGCAATGCGATCTCCAAGGGGACCTACTTCCGCAGCTCGAAGACGGTTTTGCCGATGCGTATGGTCGTACCGACCTCGACTGGCATGGGTTGGGTCAGCTTGGTGGATCCCATGAATGTGCCGTTGGTGGATCCCAGATCCTCCACGAACCACCCTGCGTCGCGACGGAAGATGCGTGCGTGGCGGCCCGAGGCGAAGTCGTCGTCCAGGACGAGGGTGCACTCGGGGTTGCGGCCCAGCAGGACGCCGGACTCCTTCAGCGACACCGTCGTTCCTGCCAATGAGCCCTCGGTGACCGTCAGCGACGTCGGGGTGCGCCTGTTGGAGCTGCGACCCCGACTGGGAGTGACCGGCCTCTTCGCTGGCGACGTCTTGGCGACGGGCTCGCCTGCCACGCGACGCGGCGCCTTCGGCCTCGCACGGGTCAGGACCCTGGTGCCGTAGAGATCGCCGCGCAGGACTCCGACGACGCTGAAGACGAAGATCCACAGCAGGACCACGAGGCCGAGGCGGATCACCGTCAGGGTGAGCTCACTCATGGGAGCGGATCACCGGTGACCTCCGTGATAGGTCAGGGCGGTCCGGCCAACATTGATTTGGTCGCCATCGGCCAGGCGCTGGCTGGCGACCCGTTCGCCGTTGACGAATGTGCCGTTCGTCGAGCCGAGGTCGCGGATGCTGGCCACCAGGTGCGGTCCATCGCTTGTCACGCGAATCTCGGTGTGGCGCCGGGAGATTCCGGGGTCGTCGAGAATGACATCGGCCGTGTTGTCGCGACCCAGGACCGTGATGGCGGAGAGCAGCGGGTATCGGTCCCCGTCGATCTCGAGCCAGGGTCGTTGGGCCGGGTGGGTCCGTGCGGGGCTGGGCGCGACGGGCTCGCGTACGGGGGGAGCGGGNNCCGGCGCCGGGTGTCCATGCCCAGTCGTGGGCGGAGGCCGGTTCTGCGCCGGAAGGATCGGAGGTGAGGGAGGCTGCCGAGCCGGGCGCTCCAGCAGGTGCCCTTGGGGGTGCCGCGGGAGGTCCCGCAGCTTCGGCAGGTGGCACAACAGGGGGGACGACCCCTTTGGCCGTGGAGGGGCGCACGCGGAATACCCCGGTCTCGAGGTCATCTTTGGACACGAAGCTCACCTGAATAGGACCACCGGGCTGGTATCGCTGGGACTCGGCATGTTCCTGGGCGGAGGCCACAAGCTCATCGGTCAGCATGTCCGAGTAGCCCATGAGTCGCTCATAGTCGGTGGGCGCCAGCTCGATGGCGAAGAGATTGGGGACGAAGGTTCGCCCGTGGCCGATCACCGCGGCCCGGTCGTCCATGGCACGGCGCATGGCGGACGCGATCTCCACCGGCTGGACCTCGGCCTTGAACGCCTTGGCGAAGACACCATGAACCGCTCGTTCGAGTCCACGCTCGACACGATCGAACAGTCCCACTGTGGTCCTCCTAGGGTTGGCCACACGATCGTAACGGGCAAGGGTGAGTGATCCCGAAAGCTGCTCGCCTGTGGAGCCCCCTTTTGTCGCAGTATCGGCCCGTCCGGTTTGGATTTCGGGTGGTCGTCCCCCACAATGTGTGAGCGCGCGCGAGTGGCGGAACGGCAGACGCGCTGGCTTCAGGTGCCAGTGTCCGAAAGGGCGTGGGGGTTCAAATCCCCCCTCGCGCACAGAATCCTGTCTCAGGACATAGGAAACCCCCGAACCCTAGGTTCGGGGGTTTCTTGGTGTCTGGGGTGGCCGACACCTCCGAACCGCCGGCGGTCAAACCGGCCAGCAGGGGGTCCCTGGGCCGAGGCTTGAGTACGCGGAGTGAGCGCCTTAGAGGGGTAGTGCTTGTTTGGCCGCAGGATCCGGCTTGCGCGCGGATGAAGGCGCTCATGACGACGCCGTCCAGCTCGTCGGCCGTGGCTGCGACGTCGAGGTCAGGCGGGGTGAGGGCGGGGTCGAGCTGGCCGGCCATGTCACTGAGATCTGTTCCGCTCAAGACGTTCGTGGGCTCGATGTCGATCTCCTGGAAGCCGGCGGTCCTGAGCTCGTCACGGCATACCGCTTCGGGCAGTGCGCCGGCGATGCAACCGGTCCACAGTCCCATCAGCTCGGCAAGCTCGGGCGGAAGCGGCCGACGAAGCACGATGTCGGAGATGGCAACGCGACCGCCGGGACGCAGCACGCGGAAAGCCTCTCGGAAGACCGTGCCCTTGTCGGCGGCCAGGTTCACCACGCAGTTGGAGATGATGACGTCGACCGAGGCGTCAGGAAGCGGGACGTTCTCGATGGTGCCGAGGAGGAACTCAGCATTGGTGACACCGGACTCGGCCTGGTTGCGCTGGGCCAGCTGGTGCATCTCAGGGGTCATGTCGAGGCCGTAGGCCTTGCCCGTCGGGGCGACCCTGCGGGCCGAGAGCAGGACGTCGATGCCCCCGCCCGACCCGAGGTCGAGCACGACCTCGCCGGGCCGCAGCTCGGCCAGCGCCGTCGGGTTGCCGCAGCCGAGCGAGGCAGCGAGTGCCGCTTCGGGCAGCACCTCCCGGTCGCCGATCTGGTAGAGCGCGCGACCGAAGGGGTCCGACGCGGAGTCCTGGTCGCCACAGCACGATCCCCCGGACCCGCCACAGCACCCGGACCCGACCTCTGTGGCCGCCTTCCCGTAGTGCTCCCGCACCACCGCGCGGAGTTCGTCTGCATCGTGAATCGTCATCTCATACTCCAGTCATCAAAGCGTTGGTCGGGTCTTTTGTCAGCGCAGCGAGCATCTCGAGGGGGTCGGCGACCGCGGCGCAGCACAACGAGTAGACGTTGCTGCGACCGTGTGCGGTGACCGTGACGAGCCCGGTGTCGCGCAGGCTCTTGAGGTGATGGCTGACCAGTGTCTGGGACAAGCCAGTGGTCGTCGTGAGCTCAGTGACCGAATGATCTCGCTGGGCAACCGCGAGCAGGATCGCCAGCCTGTTCTCGTCGGACAGGGCCTTCATTACGGGGGCGAGGCGTCGGGCAAGCTCGATCGGGTCGTTCACGCACAGACCATAAGCACCAGTCACCACTGTTGTCAATAACATTCGTTGGTGGGTTCGGAGGAGCGTGAGGTGGGAAGAAGCGNNGATTTTCGTGCGCCGATTGTTGTAGACGCTTCAACTAGATCCGAGGGACCATGCCGGTTCAGGGGAAGTAGACAACCGCCACTGGCAGATCCGAAGGAGAGAGCACATGAGCCGGCTGGAAACACGCAACATCGACGTTGCCCACGAGACCCGGAAGTTCCAGGCGAACGGCCACGTCGACGTGGTCACCCTGGGGAACTTCACGTTGGGACGGGAGACCTTCCAACCGGGTTGGCGGTGGTCCAACGACGTCAAGCCCATCGCGGGGACCGGGTCGTGCATGGCACGGCACACGGGTATCTGCGTGTCAGGAAGGATGTTGGTGCGCTCGGACGACGGCACCGAGATCAACATTGGGCCCGGGGACGTGTTCGTCATCGAGCCGGGACACGACGGCTGGACGGTCGGCGACGAACCGTGCGTCATGTTCGACACAGGCGTCGCGGCGTACGCCAAGCCGAAGTCCTGAGGTTCGCGCTCTCA
>PKWT01000060.1:4430-14546 GCA_003132125.1 Micrococcales bacterium
ATGGTCCGACCCCACGCCGCATCGCTCATCGAGGATGCCTTCCATCGGCGCACGTCTGCCCTGATGCGGGGCCGTGGCTGGGGCACGCGCACCATCAGCCACACGGGATATGGCAGTCAAGACTTTGTGAGGGTTCTGGGCCGGGTCCTGCTGAGCCGCCTGGCAGAGCCGCCGGAGGTAAGTGCGGCGGACGGCATCATTCGTGACCTCAGAGGCAACACGGACGGGCAGCGCGGTTGGCGAGCCTTCGTCACTGCGGGGGCGATGGACGTGCCCGTCACTGTCGTCGTCGGCGACCGCACGATGCATACGTTTTCGGACCGCAGCGGGTACATCGACGTTGTGGTTCCCGACCCGGGTCTGGCCCCGGGGTGGCACGCGGTCGTGATCGAGGCCGAGGGAGGCGAACCGGTCCAGGCCGCGGTGCTGATCATCGACCGCGAGACTCGTTTCGGCATAGTCAGCGACATCGACGACACGGTCATCTCCACCTCGTTGCCGCGTCCCTTCATCGCAGCCTGGAACACCTTTGTGCGGCAGGAGACGGCTCGTCACCTGGTGCCCGGCATGGCGCCGATGTACCGCACCCTGGTCAGCGAGAACCCCGGTGCGCCGATCTTCTACCTGTCCACGGGGGCGTGGAACACCGCGCCTACGCTGACCCGCTTCCTCAAACGCCATGGCTATCCGGCCGGTCCTATGCTGATGACCGACTGGGGGCCGACCAACACCGGGTGGTTCCGCAGCGGGCAGGACCACAAGGTCGAGGCCTTGCATCGGCTGGCACGGGAGTTCCCCAACATTCGTTGGCTGCTCGTCGGCGACGACGGCCAGCACGACCCCAAGATCTACGGCGACTTCGCCCGGGATCGCCCGGGTGTCGTTGAGGCCATTGTGATTCGTGAGCTGACCCCGGCCGAGCAGGTGCTCTCCCACGGCATACCGGTATCCAACGAGGAGTTCGCCCCTCGGGTGCAGCGTCCTGTTCCCGTGTGTCGCGCGCCCGATGGCTATGGTCTCGAGCGTCAGCTGCGGGCGGTTCGTGCCGGATCCAGCAACGACGGCTGACCGCAAAGTCAGGGTGGCGCTGCCGCTTGCCTGCGCGAGAATGGACGGGTGCCCGAGATCCCCGAGGTCCAAGCGCTCGTGGACTTCCTGCGCGAGCGCGTCGACGGCCTGGCGATCGTCGGCATCGAGCTCGGGTCGATCAGCGCGCTGAAGACCTACGACCCTGCCCCCGCATCACTTCACGGGCTGCCGATCAGCAGCGTCAGCCGCCATGGCAAGTTCATCGACATCGAGGCCGAAGGTCTGCACCTCATCTTCCACCTGGCCCGGGCCGGCTGGCTGCGCTGGTCAGACGCCCTTTCCGCCACGACGATTCGGGCCGGCAAGTCACCAATTGCCTTGCGCTGCAGGCTTTCTGACGGAAGCGGCTTCGACCTGACCGAGGCCGGGACGCGGAAGAGACTTGCGGCATACATCGTGCGTGACCCTGCCGCGGTGCCCGGGATCGCGCGTCTGGGGCCCGATCCGATGGCCGACGACTTCACGGTCGACGACTTCGCAGCACTGCTGGAGGGTCGTCGAACACAGGTCAAGGGCCTGCTGAAGGAGCAGGGATTCCTTGCTGGTGTTGGCAACGCCTACTCCGACGAGGTGTTGCACGCGGCGCGGCTCTCGCCGTTTGCGTTGGCATCAAGCCTGGACGAGGAGCAGATCCAGAGGCTGTATGCCGCGCTGCGGGGCACTCTCGCGAGCGCGGTCAGTGCTGCGTCGGGCAAGCCGGCCAAGGAGCTGAAGGACGCGAAGCGGGCCGGGATGCGGGTGCATGGGCGTACCGGTCAGGAGTGCCCGATCTGCGGCGACGTCGTACGCGAGGTGTCGTTCGCCGACTCGTCCCTGCAGTACTGCGCCACCTGTCAGACCGGCGGCAAGCCGCTCGCGGACCGGCGCATGTCCCGCCTCCTGAAATAGCCCTCCACCCTTCCGCTCCTTGCGCCCAAACCACCGTTTCGAGCTCTGCGAGGCGCCGAAACGGTGGTTTCGCCGCAACAAGCGGAGATGGGGTGGATGCGACACGATCGCCATGTCTCGCCATATCTCAGGAATACGCGATACATCTGTATAGCCTGCGATCGTGGACCCCATCCGAAATCCTTATGCCCCGGGCGCCGGCCAGCGCCCGCCAGAGCTCGCCGGTCGAGACGACCAGCTGCGCGCCTTCAACGTGGTGCTCGAGCGCATCGCCAGGTCCAAACCCGAGCGCTCCATCGTCCTGACCGGTCTGCGTGGCGTGGGCAAGACCGTGCTGCTCAACGCGTTGCGGTCGGCCGCGGTCCGCGCGCACTGGGGAACGGGCAAGCTCGAGGCACGTCCGGACCAGCGGCTGAGACGACCCATCAGCGCCGCCCTGCACATGGCGGTCCGCGAGCTCGGCCACCCCCAGGGCGACGAGGTGGACCACGTCCTCGGTGTCATCAAGGCCTTCGCCCAGCGTGAGGCGGCACCCAACGCGAGGATCCGCGATCGCTGGAACCCCGGAATTGACGTGGCCGCGGTGTCCGGGCGCGCGGACTCGGGTGACATCGAGATCGACCTGGTCGAGCTGTTGACCGACGTCGCCGGGCTGGCCGCGGACGTCGGCAGGGGCGTGGCCATCTTCATCGACGAGATGCAGGACCTGGGGCCGGAGGACGTCTCCGCGGTGTGCGCTGCGTGCCATGAGATCAGCCAAAGTGGCCTGCCGCTCATTGTTGTTGGAGCCGGGCTGCCCCATCTGCCAGCGGTCTTGAGCGCCAGCAAGTCATACAGCGAACGACTCTTCAAGTACTCATCCATAGACAGGCTCGACCGTATGGCTGCCGACCTGGCCCTGCAGCTGCCGGCCAAGGGCGAGGGCGCGGAGTTCCAGCAGGAGGCCCTCGAGGCGATGTATGCCGCGACCGGAGGCTATCCGTACTTCATCCAGGCCTACGGCAAGGTCGCCTGGGATAGTGCCCCTTCATCACCGGTCACCGTCGAGGACATCCGGGTTGCTGCTCCAGAGGCCGAGGCTGAGCTTGCCCTGGGGTTTTTCGGGTCACGTTACGAACGGGCGACGCCGGGCGAGCGTGAGTACCTGCGCGCGATGGCCGACGCCGCACAGATCGCCGCACAGGATCCGGCGGGGCCCGGCCTGGACGACATCGAGTCGGTCTCGACCGCGTCGGTGGCGACCGTGCTCGAGCGCAAGCCACAGTCGCTGTCCGTTGCCCGCGACGCCCTGCTCAAGAAGGGCCTGATCTACAGCGGCCAGCGTGGGCGGATCGCCTTCACCGTCCCGCACTTTGGCCGGTATCTGCGCGCGAACGGATGACCCCAGCCCCCTAGCTCTGGTCAGCCTTCAGCTCTGGCTAAGGCCCTCAGCTCTGGGCGTGCCGGAGGATGACGACCGGGATGTTACGCGAGCTTCTGGCCTGATAGCCCTCGAAGTTCTTCGCCTTTGCGACGATGCCCGGCCAGATCCTCGCCCTCTCCGCGGCAGAGGCTGTCCGGGCAGTCATCGGCCGGTCCACACCGTCGATCTCGACGTTCACCAATGGGTTGGCGACGAGGTTGAGGTACCAAGCCGGGTGATGGTCGCTACCGCCGGCCGATGCGATCACGACCAGTCCGTCATCGTGGGGGAACCAGGCCAAAGGGCTGTGTCGTTCGACACCTGACTTCCGCCCGGTGGTGGTCAGGACGCAGAGCCTCGTCTTGCCCATCCGGGCTGCGAACCTGCCATGGGTGAGCCGGATCAGCGCCACGTGGGTATCCGTGAAGGCCTTGATGAAGCGGCTCATGGAAGAGGACATGGCGGCGAGAATACGCGGGGTGGCAGGGAGGTCGGGTTCTCGGCTACCACTGGACTGCTGGTCCCGGGGGAACCAGACTGCAGGCATGACCACCAGCGCGGGAGAACCGCAGACAAAGCTTGACGCCGAGACCGAGGCTGAGCGTCTGAGAGTGCTGCGGCGTCGCAGGGCCGAGCTGCTCGGGGCGATCAACGAGCTCGAGAAGGCACTCGCGGCGCCGATCCCGGGCGGGCCCCTGGCCTGGGTTCAGAGGGTCTCCGCCGCGTTGTTGCAGCTGTCTGGCGACTTTCGCGACCACGTCGAGCTCACAGAGGGTCCAGATGGCCTGTACGGCGCGGTGATCCGCTCGACGCCCAGATTGACCCATCAGGTTGAGAAGCTGACCCAGGATCACGCGACCCTGACCGAGCTCATGTCAGATCTCCTCACGTTGGTGGGTCAGGCAGCCGGTGCGTTCGCGCGGGGTGAGTCGATGTCGGACGATCTGGACGATGTGCGCGTTCGCGGCACGGCACTCATCGCTGCTCTGGTTCGCCATCGCCAGCGTGGCGCCGACCTCATGTACGAGGGATACTCAGTGGACATGGGCGGACAGGACTGAGCACGGATCGGCGCCCGACCGGCGCCCGACCGGGCCCCGATTCGGCGGTGATGTGTCATCGGTGCCCCTGTGATCCCCTAGACTGATCACAGCGGTCCGCACAGTTCTGCCTCGGACCTGCTTTTTTATGTCGATAGCCACGCGCCGCGACCGCATGGGTTTGCGCCGGGCAGAACGACCCTCTTACACCTATGGAGTACCCACCTGTGTCTTCTGACACCACTTTCGCCAGCCTTGGCGTGCCCACTTCCCTGACCGCTGTTCTCACGGCGGCAGGCATCACCATCCCGACCCCTATCCAGGCGGCGACGTTGCCCGACTCCCTCGCGGGTCGCGACGTCCTCGGCCGCGGCCGCACAGGCTCCGGCAAGACCTACGCCTTCGTCCTCCCGCTGCTCACCCGGCTGGCCGCCAGCAAGACGACGCGCCAGCCCCGCAAGCCGCGAGTGCTGATCCTGGCACCGACCCGTGAGCTGGCCAGTCAGATCGAGGCCGCCATGACCCCGCTGGCCAAGCCGCTCGGGATCAACAGCATGACCATCTTCGGTGGTGTCGGCCAGAACCCCCAGGTCAGCGCCCTTCGTGCGGGTGTCGACGTCGTCGTCGCCTGCCCCGGACGCCTCGAGGATCTGATGAGCCAGGGCGCCCTGACCCTGGACGCCATCGAGATCACCGTCCTGGACGAGGCCGATCACATGGCCGACCTCGGTTTCCTGCCCTGCGTCCGACGCATCATGGACCGCACTCCGAGGACCAGTCAGCGGATGCTGTTCTCGGCCACGCTAGATGCTGGCGTCGACGTGATCGTCAAGCGCTTCCTCTCCAACCCCGTGACACACCAAGCAGACTCAGCCCAGTCGCCGATCTCGACGATGGCGCACCACATCTTCCATGTGCACCACGACGCTCGGCTCCCCGTGCTGGTCGACCTCGCGTCGGCTCCAGGGCGCACGATGGTCTTCACCCGCACCAAGCACGGCGCCAAGAAGCTTTCCAAACAGCTCAACGCCTCCGGGGTCCCGACAGTGGAGCTTCACGGCAACCTCTCCCAGAACGCCCGAACCCGCAACATGGACGCGTTCCAGAGCGGAGCGGCGAGGACCCTTGTCGCTACTGACATCGCGGCTCGCGGCATCCACGTTGACGACGTCGCGCTGGTTATCCACGCCGACCCGCCGATGGAGCACAAGGCCTATCTGCACCGTTCCGGTCGCACCGCCCGCGCTGGCGCCGAAGGCACTGTGATCACGCTGATGACCGACGACCAGGTGGCAGACGTTCGCGACCTCACGCGCAAGGCCGGCATCAAGGCGACCACGACCCGGCTGGACGCCACCCATCCTCTGCTCAAGCAGCTTGCCCCCGGCGAGCGCACCTTCACGGAGCCTCTCGTCCTCACCGTGGACGAGGGCAACGCCTCCCGTCGCTCAGGTGGTGGCGGGGGCCGCTCCGGCGGCGCGCGTTCGTCCGGTGGTCGAGCCCAAGGTGGCCGGGCCAACGGTGGTCGGGCCAATGGCGGCCGAACAGGCGCTCCCCGCAACGGTTCCGGTCGCAGTACGACCTCTGGCGACGGCTCCCCGCGTGGCGCAGCCGGTGACGCTGCGCAGCGATCCTCGGGTGCCAAGCGCCCGTCGTCGCAGGCTGGCCGGCGTGCAGGCGGACAGGGCGGTTCGTCCTCGGTCTACTCCACGTCCTCATCGCGAGGTGGCGCCGCTGCCTTCTCGTCCGGCTCCACCCTCGGGCGCCGCTGACCCCACCTGAGCGGCGCTGCATGTGCGTGGCTCTCTCCGACACCCAAACTTAAGCTTCCGTTCGCCCGTGGTCTTTCAGCACATCGGAGCGCGGAGTGTAAGGATGGACAGGTGCCAGGAAGGGTCATACCGGTGTCGAAGCGCATGCCTCTGATCGTCGCCCACCGGGGATCGAGCCAGGATCTTCCGGAGCACACGCTCAACGCCTACCGACGTGCCATCGACGAAGGCGCGGACGTTCTCGAGTGCGACGTGCGGCTCACCGCCGACTCCCACCTGGTCTGCGTCCACGACCGCAGGATCAACCGGACCTCGAACGGCACGGGCTTGGTCTCCACGCTGGAGCTGGCCACCCTGGAGGGCCTGGACTTCGGCTCCTGGAAACAGGCCAACGACGGCCAGGTCGAGATGCCGGTCGCCGATCGCGAGCGCGACAAGCTGCTGACGCTGCACCGCTTGATCGAGATGGTGATTGGCTGCGGCCGCGAGGTCGGGCTGGTGATCGAGACCAAGCACCCCACGCGTTATGCCGGTCAGGTCGAGCGCGAGCTTGCGAAGGTGCTCAACGAGTTCGGGTTGAACCGCGCGTACCAACCCGGCCTGCCGTACGTGCGACTGATGTCCTTTTCGCAGCTGGCGATCGCCCGGATGAGACAGCTGTGTCCAAAGGTGCCTCTGGTCTACCTCATGGAGGACTCGGTCCCCTTGCGGTTCCGCGACGGGTCGCTGCCCAAGGGCGCGAAGATCGCCGGCCTGGACAAAGAGATCATCCGGCGCTGGCCCAAGACAGTGCAGAAACAGCACGACCGCGGTCACCAAGTTTATGTGTTTCCGGTGGACGACCAGGCCGACATCGACAGGTGTCTGGATCTCGGGGTTGACGCCATCATCTCGAACCGTCCGGCCTTCGTCCGTCACCATGTCTTCGGCAAGGAATAACGTCCGATATGTCCCGGGGAAGGACTACGGTCAAGGTGGGTGGGGATTTCACCAACGCCCTCAGAACGGAGGTCAGGATGTCAGCGCAGACCCTGCGCGTTCCGTGGGCCATGAGCTCGGCGGTGCAGGTTCGGCGCACATTGGTGTCCGAGTTGCGTGTCCTCGAGGTGAACGAGACCGTCATCGACGAGGCCGAGATCGTTATCTCCGAGCTGGTTGCGAACGCCATTCGCCATGCCCAACCCTTGCCCGACGGAAAGATTCAGGTCAACTGGGCCGTGAGTGACGGTGTGGTCGAGATCTCCGTAACCGATGGTGGAGGACCCACCACTCCGGCTCCGGCGCCGGCCTCACCGTGGTCGGCCAACGGTCGAGGCCTTCGTATCGTTCGCAGCCTCGCCCATGAGTGGGGCGTCAAGGACGATGTCGGCTCCTGCACCGTCTGGGTCTCGCTCGGCGGCCCATCCCTTCGCGACTTTCCCTGATCCGCGTCTCGGCCACTATGGTTGGCGACCATGGGCAAGGCATCCAGGCGCCGCACGGCTGACAGCACGCATGTGCGCGAGAACCGCACGAGAGGTCTTTCCGCAGGTCCCGCTCCGTTCGTGGCCAGACCCTTTGAGGGGCTGACCGGCGAGACCGACTGGGTGGCGATGCGCGAGGTCGTTCCTGCCGCCACCGCCACCGTGACGTTTGCCGCCGGTATCGTCGCGGCCGATCGCCCCCAGACAGCAACAGTGGCAACGATGTTGCCGATGGCTTGGTCAGGACTGCGACGCATCGACGGCGCGGTCATGGTGGCGCTCCAGGCTGGTTCTACCACCGGTGACGCCAGCCGCGATGTCGCCCAGGTGCTGCTGGCAACGGTCGCCGCCGAGCCCGGGGTGCCGCTGCCGTCGTCGCCGCTCGCCAGGCCCACGACTCCACGGTTGCAGGACATCCTCGACCCTTCGGCTGCTCTTGAGGTCACGGTGCACGAGGGGTTCGACTTCTGGGTGGCTGACACCGACGACCTCGACGAGGGTGGCAAGGAGGCTTTGGAACAGGCGAACGCCTCGGCGATCCCGACGACCAAGCTGGCGTCCGCCCCCTCGGCGTACTGGTGCCGGGTCGGCAAGCGCACCTACCTGCGCTGGGTGCTTCCGCACAACGAGGATGCGGCGACCGACGCGCTCGCACGGTTGCACGCGGCGGGGACCACCTCTTTGGGCGAGGGCACCAGGCTGTTGGGGGCCTTTCGGGCGTGTGGGCTGCTGGTCCCCGTATGGGACCTCGACCCGAGTCTGGCGGGAGCCGACTATGAGAGTGCAGTGGCACGGATGGCCGTGCGGCTCGAAGAGGCGCTGGCCCAGACCGGCACCCTGAGCGCCGAGGAACGACGGGCCCGCTCGGGTCTGTTGAGTCGCCAGGTCACCTTGCGCTGAGACCGGTCGCCATGGATCCCACGACGACGGTCGCTTCGGTGGCGGTGATCATCGCGGCCAAGGACGAGGCCGCCCGGATCGTGACCACGGTGTCCGCGGCACGTCGAATCGCCGGGGTCGACCTGGTGATCGTGGTGGATGACGGCAGTTCTGATGCGACTGGGCAACTGGCGGCCGATGCTGGCGCTGTCGTGCTCAGCCATCCGCGGAACCGTGGCAAGGCGGCAGCCATGGCGACGGGAGCCCGGGCCGTCGCCGATCAGGACATCAAGGATCCGGCGGTGGTGGGGGGCGCTCGGCTGCTCCTGTTCATCGACGCGGACCTGGAGCAGAGTGCTGCCAACGCTGTCGCCCTGGTCGCCCTGGTCGCCTCGGGCGATGCAGACATGACCATCGCGACATTGCCATCGCAGTCGACCTCGGGCGGAGGTCATGGCTTCGTGGTTCGATTGGCGCGCAACGGTATCGAGAGGCTCGCTGGTTGGACGCCGACCCAGCCGCTGTCGGGTATGCGTTGCCTGTCCCGCGAGGCGTTCGAGGCGGCATCACCGTTGGCGCGGGGTTGGGGCGTCGAGGTTGGACTCACTATTGACGTGCTCGGCGCGGGGTTGCGGGTACTCGAGGTCTCTTGCGAGCTTCAGCACCGCGTCACCGGCTCCAGCTGGCGGGGTCAAGTCCACCGCGCCAGGCAGTATCGCGACGTCTGGCTGGCCCTCGCGGATCGCCGGGTCCACAGACTGATCAGAGCCAGGGGCCGCCGTGAGCGCCTCACCTTCTGACAAGAGTCTCGCCTGGCTGCGGCCAGTAGCGTTGAGCCTCTCGTTCGGCCTGCTCCTGCTGGTGGCGGGGGCTGGTGCATCGGCGGCGAAGCCCGGTCTCGGCCCTCGCGGTTGGGCTCCCGGCGACCTCCCGATCTCCCTGTCCTCAGCCGTGGTCACGGCCTTTCTGTGGACGGCATACCTGCTGGGAGCGGTGGCGGTCGTGTGGGGCCTGCGGCATGGCTCGGACAGCGCTGAGCGTCCGCCCCGGCCATGGTCCCGGCTGTGGTCCAGGTCATGGCCCCTGGCGCTGGGTGCCCTGGCGTTGGTGACGGCCCCGATCGGTTCGGCTGACCACACCAACTACGCGGCCTATGGCCGGATCGCGGCGCAAGGAGGCGACCCCTACTCAGTCGCTCCGATCACCTGGGCGCTGGGTAGCGACCCGGTCACCAGCGCTGTCGAGCCTCCATGGACGATGACGCCCAGTGTTTATGGACCCTTCGGCACGGCGTTGCAGACCTTGAGCTCCCTTGTGGGACAAGACAATCTGCGCCAGACGGTCTGGTTCTGGCAGTTGTTGATCGTGGCGGCCTGGCTCCTGGTCCGGATCCTTTTGCGCCACGTGGCATCCGATAACAGAACCCTGGCGCGTATCGATCTGTTGTGGACAGCCAACCCACTCGTGTTCGGCATTGCGGTGCTCGGCGCCCACGTCGACCTCATCGCCACGGCGCTGGCGCTGACGGCAGTCGTCCTGGCGGCGCGCACCCCATGGATCGCCGGACTGGTCCTCGGAGCCAC
>PKWT01000443.1 GCA_003132125.1 Micrococcales bacterium
TGGACAAGAACCGCAACAACGTGGTCCTGTCCCGCCGCGCATGGCTCGAGCAGACCCAGTCCGAGGTGCGCACCACGTTCCTCAAGGAGCTCCAGAAGGGTCAGGTCCGCTCCGGTGTCGTCAGCAGCATCGTCAACTTCGGTGCGTTCGTCGACCTTGGCGGCGTTGACGGTCTCGTCCACGTCTCCGAGCTGTCCTGGAAGCACATCGACCACCCGTCCGAGGTCGTCGAGGTTGGCCAGGAGGTCACCGTCGAGGTGCTCGACGTCGACATGGACCGCGAGCGCGTCTCGCTGTCCCTGAAGGCCACCCAGGAAGACCCGTGGCAGCACTTCGCCCGCACCCACGCGATCGGTCAGGTCGTCCCGGGCAAGGTCACCAAGCTCGTCCCGTTCGGCGCGTTCGTTCGCGTCGACGACGGCATCGAGGGCCTGGTCCACATCTCCGAGCTGGCCGAGCGCCACGTGGAGCTGCCGGAGCAGGTCGTCAACGTCGGAGACGACATCTTCGTCAAGGTCATCGACATCGACCTCGAGCGTCGCCGCATCTCGCTNNGAGGGCTTCGACCCCGAGACCCAGGAATGGGTCGAGGGCAACGAGGAGCAGCGCGAAAAGTGGGAGAAGCAGTACGCCCAGGCGCACGCTCGTTGGGAAGCGCACAAGGCTCAGGTCGAGGAGGCTGTCAAGGCTGACGCCGAGGCTGCTGCCAACCCGGAGACGCCGACCACGTATTCCTCAAGTGGCGCATCGTCCTCCGAGTCGACCGGATCCGCTTCCACCGGTTCGTCGTCATCGTCCTCCTCGGCTCCGGCTGAGGGCACGCTGGCTTCGGATGAGGCCCTCGCCGCTCTGCGCGAGAAGCTTACCGGCGCCTGATCAGCACGCCAGGCGTCACCTCCCCGCTTGTCGGAGGGGGCATCGGCGTCACCTGCCCAGAATGACGAAGGCCCGGACCTCATGGTCCGGGCCTTCGTCATTCTGGGCTTCGCGCGATCGAGGAGAGTGTTCAAACCCAGGGACCAGGCACATCGCGACCACCGCGCGTTGACGGCCGAACACGCGCACCGTCCCTAGGTTGTTTGGCAGGTGGACAGCCGCACCGTCCCTAGGTTGTTTGGCAGGCGAACAGGTCAGTGCAGTCGGACGCGGGGGTCGAGGACGGCATACATGACGTCCACAATGATGTTCGCGATGACCACGGCGGTCGAGGCCAGCAGGACCGTCGCGATGATCACCGGCTGGTTCTGCTGGGTAAGCGCGTCGATCGACGCCTTGCCGATGCCGGGCAGGCTGAAGACCGTCTCGGTCACCACAGCCCCGCCGAGCAGTGCACCGACGTCGATGCCGAACTGTGTCACCACCGGGGTCAGCGCACTGCGCAAACCGTGGCGGACGATGACTCGTCGCTCGGGGATCCCCTTGGACCGTGCGGTTCGGATGTAGTCCTCACCAAGGACGTCCAGCATCGACCCGCGCGTGAGTCGCGTGTAGATGGCGGCGGATACGAGCGCAAGGGTCAGCCACGGCAGGATGAGATGCTGCGCCCACGGAACAACACCGTCGCTGAGGGGCGCGAAACCACCCGGGGGAAAGATCGTGATGCCGGCCAGCGTGAGCTGGAAGTAGAGGAAGTACAGCAGCAGCAGACCCAGGAGGAATGACGGCATCGAGTAGAAGAACAGCGCGAACACTGTTAACCCGCGGTCCAGGGAGGAACGTGGCCTGATCGCCGACATAACACCGTTGAACACGCCCAGGGACAGCCACATGATGGCGGCCCCCACCACGAGGGACAGGGTGACGGGCGCGGCCGTGGCGATGATCGTGGTGACTGGCACCTGGTGGTAGTAGTCATACCCGAGATCACCGCGCAGTGCCCTGCCGACGAAGCCGAGGTACTGCCGCCAGATCGGCAGGTCCAGGCCGAGGCGGTGCTGGATCAGCGCCACCGTCTCCGGTGTGGCCTGGCGCCCGGCGAGGGTGCGCGCGACGTCGCTCGGCGCGACGAAGAAGAGAGCAAACACCAGCATCGAGATCAGCCATAGGACGACGGCGCCCAAGGCGGTTCGGCGGATGAGGAAACGCAGCATGTGGCACCGATCCCACTATTGGAGGAGCTGGTCGGATCTTGGGTCGAACGCGTCGCGTACGCCGTCACCGAACAGGTTGAAGGCCAAGGTGGTCATGAGCAGTGCGGCGCCTGGGAAGATGATGAACCACCATGCGGTGGTGTAGTACTTCTGGCCATCGTTGATCATGCCGCCCCAGTCCGCCGTGGGCGGTGGAAGTCCGAGCCCAAGGTAGGCCAGAGTCGCCTCGACGACGATCACCACCGGGATCAGCAAGGTGGTGTAGACGATGATCGGCGCCAGGACGTTCGGCAGGATGTCGACGAACATGATTCGTGGATCGCTCGCGCCCAGCGACCTTGCCGCCTCGACGAACTCACGCTCGCGCAAGGAGAGCACCTGGCCGCGCACGATTCGTGCCACGGACGCCCAGCTGAAGAACCCGATGACCAGGATGGTGATCGTCAGGCTCGGACCGGTGATCGATACCAGGGCGATGGCCACCAGCAGGAACGGGACGGTCAGCGCAACGTCGATGAAGCGGGCCAGGACTGTGTCGATGATGCCGCCGAAGAAACCGGCGGCGAGCCCGACGACGACCCCGATTACCACGGCGATGCCAGTGGACACCACACCCACGAGCAATGACACTCGTGAGCCGAATGCGACCCGGACCAAGATGTCGCGGCCCAGGTCGTCCGTGCCAAACCAGAAGTGGCTCGTGGGGCCTAGGGGCAGGCCGTTGGGGCTCAGTCCGGTCTGGCGGTACTGCTCGTTCGGCTGGTGACCGGTCACGACCGCGGCGAGCGGAGCGAGGATCGCAATCAGCATGATCAGCACGATGATCCCGAGCGAGATCATGGCGACCCGATCGCGTCGCAACCTTTGCCACCCGAGCAACCACGGGCTGCGTCCCTCGATCGCCTTGCCCTCGAGGGCATCAGGTCCGCGCGAGCTGACCCCCTCCGCCTCGCCCAGAGTTTCCAGACTGGTCGGGTCGACGCTCATGGCGTATCTCCTGTGCTATCACTCGGACCTGGGTCGGGCGCCGCGGCGATCTCCGAGTCATCGATCTGGGGCCTCGACAATGACATGTCCTCATCGATGGCAAGGGGGTGCAGACAGGCCGTCAGGTGCGCGACACCGTCATCGAAGGCCGTTTCAAGCTCTGGATCGGTTTGGACGCAGTCCGCCCGTGCCTTGGGGCAGCGGGTGTGGAACCGGCAACCGCTGGGCGGGTTCGTGGGTGAGGGGATCTCGCCGACCAGCAGGATGCGTTCCCGATTGTCGGCCGCATCCGGGTCCGCGACCGGCAGGGCCGAGAGCAGTGCGCGCGTGTACGGGTGCCTGGCCTTCTCGAATAGCTCCGCCGCCGGCGCGACCTCGACGATGTGGCCGAGGTACATGACGGCAATACGGTCGCTGACGTGGCGGACCACCGACAGGTCGTGCGAGATGAAGATATAGGTGAGCCCGAAGTCATCCTGCAGGTCCTTGAGCATGTTGATGATCTGCGCCTGGACGGACACGTCGAGCGCCGACACCGGCTCGTCGCAGATGACCATCCGCGGCCGGAGCGCCAAGGCACGTGCGGTGCCGATGCGCTGTCGCTGACCGCCGGAGAAATCCGCGGGAAAGCGGTTGTAGTGCTCGGGGTTGAGCCCGACGCGCTCCATCAGGTCCTGGACCTTCTTCTTCCGCTCCGTGCGGGAGTCGATGCCATGGATGGCGAACGGGTCGCCGATGATCGACCCGACCCGTCGGCGGGGGTTCAGGGAGCCGTAGGGGTCCTGAAAGATCATCTGGATCTCGCTCCGCAGCGGGCGCATCTGTCTCCGCGAGAGATGGCTGATGTCGGTGCCGGCAAAGTTGATCGAGCCGCTGGTGAGGTCGTAGAGCCGTGCGATGCACCGGGCTAGCGTGGATTTGCCGCACCCGGTCTCTCCAACAAGCCCCAATGTCTCTCCAGGGCGGACCTCAAGGGATACGTCGTCGACCGCGTGCACGAACTCATGCCCACGGGTGAAGAGCTTGCTGCTCTGCACGGGGAAGGCCTTGCTCACGTGTTCCAGCCGCAGCAGCGGGGCATCGCCCGTGCTGACCTCTGGGGGCAGGACGACCGCCCCTGGGGTGCTGGGGCCATCGCTCGCGTTCATGCCGTGGCCTCCTGCTCGTCTGACACAACCCGCTGGCCCTCTCGGACCGACTCCTCCGCAGAAAGCCAGCAAGCCGACTCATGGTCATCATCCTGATAAACGGTGGCCAGCGGTGGAGCCTCCACCAAGCACTTGTCAAACGCATAGCGGCAGCGGGGGGCGAACGGACACCCCTTGGGCAGCCGGAGCAGGCTGGGTGGAGATCCAGCGATCGGGGTGAGTCGTTCACCCGGTTCGCCGCGCGCCGGAAGAGAGGCGAGTAGGCCCTCGGTGTAGGGGTGGTGGTGACGGTAGAACAGGGTGCGGCGAGGCGCGCGTTCCATAACCTTGCCGGCATACATCACAACCACCTCGTCCGACATCTCGGCGACCACGCCGAGGTCGTGGGTGATCAGGATGATCGCTGTGCCGAACTCTTGCTGCAACGTGCGCATGACTCCCAGCACCTGCGCCTGCACTGTCACGTCAAGGGCCGTTGTGGGTTCGTCGGCGATCAGGAGCGCCGGGTCCAGAGCCATGGCCATGGCGATCATGACCCGTTGCCGCATACCTCCGGAGAACTGGTGGGGGTAGTCGTCGATCCTGAACTCGGCGCGCGGGATGCCCACCAGGGACAGGAGGTGGGCCGCCCGCTTGCGTGCGGCGCCTTTGGATGTCGAGCGGTCGTGGGCCTTGATCATCTCCACGATCTGCCAGCCCACCGTGTAGTACGGATGAAGGCTCGAGAGCGGGTCCTGGAAGATCATGCCGATCTCGGCGCCGCGGACCCGGCGAAGGGTCGCGGCGTCTGCCCCGATCAGCTCGGCTCCGTCGAACACCGCAGAGCCGGAGATCCGTGCTCCCCGGGTCAGGCCGGTGATCGTCTGGGTGGCAACGCTCTTGCCTGACCCGGACTCGCCGACGATCGCCAGAGTGGTGCCCTTCGCAACGTCGAACGACACCCCCCGAACGGCGCGAACCACGCCGTCCGGGGTGTCGAACTCCACCTGGAGGTCACGGACCTCTAGTAGTGCCATATCCGGTCGATCAACCGCCCTGCTTGTCCTTGTCGATCCAGACGTTCGTCGGGTCGAACTGCTGCATGCTCGGGACGTAGATCGTGTTGTGGACCTGCGCCGCATGGTAGTCCGGCTGCTGCGGGTTGGTGATCGGGAAGAACGGAGCATCCGCCATGACCTGCTTGTCAGCGGCGGCCCAGAGGGTCTTTGCCTCATCTTGGGTGGGTGCGTTGACAGCTGCGGTGATCGCCGCGTTGGCGGCCGCACTGTCGTAGAGCCCGAAGTTGCTGCCGACGGGCGGGAAGGACGGCTTACCGGAGAACAGCGGGTTGAAGAAGGAAAGTGCGGCGTTGCCGTACCAGTCCGCGCCCCAGCCGGCGAGCGAGAGGTCCCAGACGCCGCGTAGCGCCACCGAAGGAACCGTGAGGTACTTGCTGTAGAAGTCGGCGCTCGGTGAGGGGACGCCCACGACCTTGATGCCGACCTTGGACAGGTCCTGCTGGATGGTCTGGAATCCCTTGAGGCTGTTCGCGGATGTCGGGCGGTAGAGGAACTTCACGCTGAACCCGTTGGGGAACCCGGCCTCAGTGAGCAGTGACTTGGCCTTGGCGACGTTGTAGGGGTACAGGTCGAACTTCGACTCGCCGCCCACGATGACCGGCGGCAGCACCTGGCTGAGTGGCTGGTTGAGCTGCGGCCCGCCCATCACCTGGATGAGGTTGTCCCGGTTGATCGCGAAGGACAGGGCCTGACGCACCTTGACGTTTGCAAGCGCCTTGTTGTTGTTCGGCGACACGGTGTTGAAAACGACGTACGGGTTGCTGGATGACGACGGACCAATGTTGAGGTTCTTGTCGCCCTTGGCAACGAGACCCGGGATCTGGCTCGCAGGCGTGAAGGAGTCGAACTCCATGTCCGCACTGGCGGTTCCCGTCTCAAGCTGCTGCTGTACGGAGTCCTGCGTGAGCGTCTCGTTGATCACGATCTTGTCGACGTAGGCCTTGCGGATCGGGTCGCTGGCTGCGTCCCAAGCCGGGTTGCGGCTGAGATTGATCGACTTTGTTGCGACGTAGGAGTCGATCTTGTACGGACCGTCGGAGATGGTGTGTGTCGCTCCATCGGGGCTTCCGGGAACGTACTTGTTGATCTCCACCGGCGCCGGCGAGAAGCACGGCATCGTGAGCATGTCGACGAAGAACGCGGCCGGGTGGGTCAGGACGAACGACACAGTCGAGTCGTCCTTGGCCACGACTCCTGGAAGGTCCGTCTTGTCCATGTAGGCCGCAATTTCCGGGGCTGTCGGACCGACCTTGGCAAAGCCCGCACAGAATGAGGCGTACCCGACGATGAGATCCTGGAAGTCGGGGATGCCACCGAAGGGCTGGACGGGGTTGCAGGTGCGCTTGACGCCCCGGACCACGTCGGCCGCGGTTACCTGACGGGCCGGGGTGGTGTCCCACTTGGCGCCCTGTCTGAGTTTGATCGTGTACGTCTTGCCGTCCGCGCTGATGCCACCGTTCGCTGTGGTGGGCAGCTCGGTCGCCAGGTCCGGCGCCGCAGTCGTGGTCTTGCCCTCGACAGCAGGGTTGGTGAACAGCGCGCGCGAGAACATCCGAAGGACGATCTGGTCGATGCTGTAGTAGCTGATGTTGGGATCCAGATAGGTCACGTCTCCGGTCCCTAGCATGTTCAGCGTCCCCCCGGTGACGGCGGTCGCTGCGGATGTCGATGATGCGCCTGGGGTTGGTGCGACGGTGCCGCTGCACGCGGTGAGCGCCAATCCAATCGTGCACAGGGTGGCGATGCCGGCGAGCCGGCTCGATCTGCGGGACATCAATACTCCTTCGGATGGTTGGCTCCCGGTGTGCGGGGGCAGTCAAACTGACCCGCGACCTGTTGGGGCTTAGGCCTGTTCTCGGAGAAAGGTACCAGCCGCGGGGCCATGGTTATCGTAGGGGCGGTTCACTGGGTATTGCTCACATGGCGAGGTCACGAAGTGATGACAAAGAGCGCTTGCCCTTCGCCACGTTCGGAGCTGAGTCTCGTGGCGCAAGCAATAGGCTGCCCACATGCTGCGCGTAGGACTGACCGGCGGGATAGGTGCAGGCAAGTCGACTGTGGCGCAGAGGTTCCGGGAGCTTGGCGCCGTCGTCCTGGACGCAGACCAAATGGCTCGTGAGGTGGTTGCTGTCGGCTCGGCCGGGCTGGCGGCGATCCACGAGCGCTTCGGCGATGCGGTGATTGCCTCCGATGGGTCCCTTGATCGCGGTGCGCTCGGCGAGGTCGTCTTTGCCGACGCGAAGGCGCTTGGGGATCTCGAGACCATCACCCACCCCCTCATTGCCGCGCGCACCCGCTCGCTCCTGGCGTCGGCGGCGGCCGGCACGATCGTCGTGCACGACGTGCCCCTGCTCGTCGAGAAACGGTTGGGTGCGGACTATCACCTCACGGTGGTGGTCGGGGCGGAAGAAGACATCCGCCTGGCCCGGCTCACGGGCACCCGCGGCCTGGGCGAGGCCGACGCGCGGGCCCGGATCGCAGCGCAGGCCAGCGACGACCAACGCAGGGCGGCCGCCGACGTGTGGCTCGACAACAACGGGACTGTCGACCGACTGCGGGGGCAGGTTGAGGCTCTCTGGCAGGACAGGATCGTCGGCTTCAACCACAACCTGATGACTCTTGGCTTCAGCTCGCGGCCCAATACTCCGACCCTCATGGAGTATGACGACTCGTGGCCTCTGGTGGCGGCCCGCCTCACCGAGCGGATCACGTTGGCGCTAGGGGACAGGGCTGTGGCGGTCGAGCACATCGGGTCCACCAGCGTGCCGGGTCTGGCAGCGAAGGATGTTATCGACCTCCAGATCGCCGTGCGAAGACTCTCCGACGCCGACTCGCCAGATTTCGTGAAAGCGTTGCTGGACAAGGGTTTTCCTCGCATGGCGAAAGAGGATCAGGACACGCCATACCCGTGGGCGCCCGACGCGTCGTTGTGGGGCAAACGTCTCCATGGAAGCGCCGACCCCGGGCGCGTCGCCCATCTGCACGTCCGCGAGCACGGGTCTCCTGGCTGGGAGCTCAACCTGCTGTTCAGGGACTGGCTGGTTGCCAACGCCACCGAACGGGATGCCTACGCCGACCTCAAACGAGCCCTGGCCCGGACGGAGACCACGACCACGGGCTACACGATGGCCAAGGAGCCCTGGATCGCGCGCGCCCTGGATCGCGCGCGCGTCTGGGCAGCCCAGACGGGATGGCCGGCCGGATGACCAATGTCGGAGGGGGCGTCTACGGTTGAGCCATGCGGCCCACGACTGACCTCCAGCGGACGGTTGCCCCATTCAAGGTCGTCGCCGACTTCGAGCCCAGCGGCGACCAGCCGACGGCGATCGCCGACCTGACCAAGCGGATCCAGGCGGGCGAGCAGGACATCGTGCTGCTCGGCGCGACCGGCACCGGCAAGTCGGCCACCGCTGCCTGGCTGATCGAGCAGGTCCAACGCCCGACGCTGGTCATGGCACCGAACAAGACGCTCGCCGCACAGCTGGCCAACGAGTTCCGCGAGCTGCTGCCGAACAACGCCGTCGAGTACTTCGTCAGCTACTACGACTACTACCAGCCAGAGGCGTACATAGCCCAGACCGACACCTACATCGAGAAGGACTCCTCGATCAACGACGAGGTGGAGCGACTGCGGCACAGTGCCACCAACTCGTTGTTGACCAGGCGTGACGTCATCGTGGTGGCCTCGGTCTCCTGCATCTACGGGCTGGGTACTCCACAGGAGTACGTCGACCGCATGGCCCGGCTCAAGGTGGGCGCCCACATCGAGCGCGACGACCTGTTGCGCAGGTTTGTGGGGATGCAATACACCCGCAACGACATCGCGTTCACCCGAGGCACCTTCCGCGTGCGCGGCGACACCGTCGAGATCATCCCGGTCTACGAGCAGCTGGCGATCCGGATCGAGTTCTTCGGGGACGAGATCGAGCGCATCTACACCCTCCACCCGCTCACCGGCGAGATCATGCGCGAGGAGGAAGAGATGTATGTCTTCCCCGCGACGCACTACGTGGCCGGCCCCGAACGCATGGAACGCGCGATCCATGGCATCGAGGCTGAGCTCGAGGAGCAGCTGGCTGCTTTCGAGAAGCAGGGCAAGCTGCTCGAGGCCCAGCGGCTTCGCATGCGTACGACCTATGACATCGAGATGATGCGTCAGGTCGGTTCCTGCTCCGGCATCGAGAACTACTCGATGCACATCGACGGTCGCCCGCGCGGTTCTGCGCCCAGCTGCCTGCTCGACTACTTCCCCGAGGACTTCCTTCTGGTCATCGACGAGTCGCATGTCACCGTCCCGCAGATCGGCGCGATGTACGAAGGCGACATGTCCCGCAAGCGCAACCTGGTCGACTTCGGGTTCCGGCTGCCCAGCGCCATGGACAACCGGCCGCTGCGCTGGGAGGAGTTCCTGGAGCGGACCGGGCAGACGGTCTATCTTTCGGCAACACCCGGGCCGTACGAGCTGGCCAAGGGCGACGGCGTGGTCGAGCAGATCATCCGTCCGACGGGGCTGGTCGACCCCCAGATCGTCCTCAAACCGACGAAGGGTCAGATCGACGACCTGTTGCACGAGATCGGGGAACGGACGGCCAAGCACGAACGAGTGCTGGTCACGACGTTGACCAAGAAGATGGCCGAGGACCTGACCGACTACCTGCTGGAGAGAGGCGTCCGGGTGCGCTACCTCCACTCAGAGGTCGACACCTTGCGGCGCGTCGAGCTGCTGCGCGAGCTGCGGATGGGGGAGTACGACGTCCTGGTCGGCATCAACCTGCTCCGCGAGGGACTCGATCTGCCGGAGGTCTCGCTGGTCAGCATCCTGGACGCCGACAAGGAGGGATTCCTGCGCTCAGCACGAAGCCTGATCCAGACCATCGGTCGTGCCGCGCGCAACGTCTCCGGTGAAGTGCACATGTATGCCGACAAGATGACCCCGTCGATGGCGCAGGCCATCGACGAGACCACCCGTCGACGTGCCATCCAGGTCGCCTACAACCTTGAGCGGGGCATCGACCCCCAGCCGTTGCGCAAACGGATCGCGGACATCACCGACCTGCTCGATCGCGAGGACGCTGACACCGAGGCTCTGCTGGGCAGTGGTCGGACCCAGTCGCGGGGCAAGGCTCGAGGCGGCGCCGGCGGCCGAGGGGCGCTGGCTGCCGACGTCGGAGTGTTTGACCGGCGCCTGGCCGAGATGCCCGCCGCGGACCTTGCCGACCTCATCCAGGAGCTCACCGTCCAGATGCACCAGGCGGCATCCGACCTGCACTTCGAGCTGGCTGCCCGGCTACGCGATGAGCTGGGCGACCTCAAGAAGGAGCTGCGGCAGATGACTGCCGCCACGTCCTGAAACCGGCTGTCGCTGAGCACACCGACTTGAGTTTGTGCCCAGAACTCAGGGATACTGGCGCTCCACGGAGGGGAGTATCCCCACGCGGCGACCTCGTCAACACGGATCAGCGAGCCTGCGGGCCTGCCTGTTCCCGGGGAGCCGGTCCGCCATCGGGGCGGGAGAGACCTCCGGCCACTTGGTGCTGCACCGTGACCGGAAGGCAAGTCTGCACATGAACGACCTGAACGTGGCCCCGTGGGTCTGGATGCTCACGCTGGGCGTGACAGTGGTGCTGCTCCTGATCGATGTCCTGATCATCGGCCGCAGACCGCACGTCCCGTCCATGGGGGAGTCAGCGCGCCACCTCGCCTTCTTCGTCACCCTCGCCATCCTGTTCGGGCTGGGGATCTGGTACTTCTCCGACGCCGACTTCGCCGCGCAGTACTTCGCCGGGTACCTGACCGAGTACAGCCTCAGTGTCGACAACCTGTTCGTCTTCCTGATCATCATGTCCAAGTTCGGTGTGCCCCCCAGGCTGCAACAGACCGCCCTGATGGTCGGCATCATGATCGCCCTGGTCCTGCGCGGGATCTTCATCGCCGTCGGAGCCGTGGCGATCAACCAGTTCTCGTGGATCTTCTATGTCTTCGGCGCCTTCCTCATCTACACCGCCGTCAAGCTGGCCCGTGAAGGCGAGAGCGAAGACGACGAGTATGAGGAGAACGTTCTCCTGAAGTGGGTCGAGACGCGCTTTCCGGCCACCAACCAGTGGCAGGGCACCAAGCTGTTCGTCACGTTGAACGGCAGCCGCATCATCACGCCGATGTTCATCGTCATTGTCGCGCTCGGCACCACCGACCTGCTCTTTGCGCTGGACTCGATTCCCGCGATCTACGGTCTGACCCAGGAACCCTTCCTCGTCCTGACCGCCAACATCTTCGCCCTCATGGGGCTGCGACAGCTGTACTTCCTCATTGGCGGGCTGCTCAAAAGACTGGTCTATCTGGGCATCGGCCTGTCCGTTCTCCTGTCCTTCATCGGCCTCAAGCTGATCCTGCACGCGATGCACGAGAACGAGCTTCCGTTCATCAACGGCGGGCGCAACATCACCAGCGCCCCGGACATCACGATCGGCCAGTCGCTCTCGGCCATCCTGACCATCCTGACCATCACGACCGTCGCGAGCTTGCTCAAGACCCGCAAGGACAACCGGGCCGTCACCCTCGACTGAAGCTGTTCACGTCGTTTTCCTGAGCCGCGCCAGGTGTTCGCTACTGGTTCGTGGTCTCGGCCATGGCCTCGGGTGTGGACCGTGCGGACCTCACGCCCAGCACCAGC